>NZ_CEVIVC010000006.1:11097-11842 GCF_982290645.1 Protofrankia sp. CiP1_Cm_nod4 | reverse complement strand
CCCCGCCCAACAGGTCACCGTCACCACGATCGGGGAGCTGAGCGCCACCCCGGCACCACGGCTGGAGCTGGTCGGTATGACGACGACGGTGGTCGTCGGCAGCACCCACACCCGTGTCGTGGCCGGGCACGTCGTCACCTCGAGGGGGTACCGGTGGAGCTGACCGGCCAGGTCCGTGCCGCCTGCGGCGGCCCTTCCCGCACACTCCACCGGTCGGAGACGTCGGAACGGACCACTGGAGCGCCGCCACCACCACTGCCAACGTCTGCCGTGTCCACGCACCGCCATACGACGCACCGCTGTACGAGGGGCTGAATCCTTGACAGACCCACACGCCGGATCGGACGCGGACCTGAACATGGCGGTGGCCGCCTCCGGGGCCGCCACCACGGCCACGGAAGGAGAGCCGGAGACGGCCACGAACGCGGCCACCGATGGAGTCCCGGAGGCGGCTACGGACAGTGCCACGGCTACGGACAGTGGCCCGGACGGCGGTCCGCCTGCGCCTGCGCTGCTGATCGTCGGGCACGGGACCCGCAGCACGGCCGGGGTGGCGCAGTTCCAGGAGTTCATCGAACGGGTCCGTGAACGTGCCGACGGGACGCCGGTGGACGGCGGGTTCATCGAACTGTCCCGCCCCCCGGTGGCCGACGCGGTGGGCCGCCTCGTCGACGCCGGCCACCGCCGGCTCGCGGTGGTACCGCTGACCCTGATCTCCGCCGGGCACGCCAAGGGCGACATCCCC
>NZ_CEVIVC010000006.1:8029-11072 GCF_982290645.1 Protofrankia sp. CiP1_Cm_nod4 | reverse complement strand
GGCGCGCTCGCCCGCGAACGCGCCCGCCATCCCGGTCTGCGCTACACCTACGGACGCCCGCTCGGCCCGCATCCGACGTTGCTGACGGCGCTCGACGAGCGCATCGACGCGGTCTGCCCGCGCGCCGAGCGGGCGAAGGTGACCGTGCTGCTGGTCAGCCGGGGCTCCACCGACCCGGACGCCAACGCCGAGATCGCCAAGGTCGCCCGGCTGCTGTGGGAGGGACGCGGGTTCGCCGGTGTCGAACCGGCGTTCATCAGCCTGGCCGAGCCGGGCGTGCCCGCCGGCCTGGAGCGCTGCCGCCGGCTGGGAGCGTCCCGGATCGTGGTGGCGCCCTACTTCCTGTTCACCGGCGTCCTGCCGGAGCGGGTGGTCGCCCAGGCCACCGCCTGGGCCGCCGAGCACCCGGGCGTCGACGTGCGCTGCGCGGGCCTGCTCGGCGACAGCGACGCCCTGGTGGACCTGGTGTTCGAGCGCTTCGCCGAGGCACTGGCCGGGGACATCCGGATGAACTGCGACACCTGCCTGTACCGGGTCGCGCTGCCCGGCTTCGAGCACCGGGTGGCCGCCCCCCAGGCCCCCCACGACCATCCGGACGACCCGACGCATCCGCACGGACACCATGATCACCACCGCGGTCACAGCCACGAACATGGTCACGGGCATCACCGGCATGCCTCCCACGCGTCCTGAGCGGCCGGCGCCCATGCCCGCCCCGGTCACGCCGGGTACAGGAGCCGACCGGTAGGCGCCTCCGCTCGACCTCCGACCGCCCCTGCCCGGTCCCGGCCGGGCCACGGCCTGGCCGGGACCGTCCGCGGCTACCGCACCTGGCGGTCGAAGGGGGCCTGGGACGGCACGGGCGGGTCGTAGCTGGTCACCACCACGTCCCAGCTACGCCGGGCGGACGCGTTCAGGCTGATGTCACGCCGGGTGGCCAGCCGCAGAACGCGGAAATCACCGCCGAACAGGTCGCGCACGAACGGCGTGTCGCTGTTGGTCATGGTGATGAAAACTCCCCGGTCGGCCGCGCGACGCATCGCCTTGTAAAGCCGCACCTGGTCGTCCGCCCCGAACTGGCCGGCGGTGTACCGTCTGAAATCAGACCAGCCGCCGAGTGGTACGTACGGCGGGTCGCAGTACACCCAGTCACCCGTTTCGGCGTCGTCGATCGCCTGTTCGAAGTCGGCCACCCTGACAACGGCGCCGCTCAGCGCCCTGGCGGCCCGCAGAAACGTCGTCCGATTGTAGTAGGGCCGGTCGTAGGCTCCGTACGGCGTGTTGAACTCGTTGCGACGGTTCACCCGCCACAGCCCCCGGAAGCTCGTCTTGTTGAGGTAGACGACCCGGGCGGCCCGTTCGAGGTCACTGAGATCCCGGGGACGCTGCCGGCGCACGTGTTCGAAGTGTTCGGGAGTGTTGGGCATCTCGTCGAGCCGCGCCATGACCGACTCCGGATCCCCGGCGACGACCCGGAAACAGACGACGAGTTCTTCGTTCGCGTCGGAGAGAACAGCGCGGCGAGGCCCCAGTTCGAAGAACACCGCGCCACTACCGAGAAAGGGCTCCCGGTACGAGCCGGTGAACTCCGGCGCCAGCCCCACGAGCGCGCTCGCGTACCTGCTCTTGCCCCCGGCCCACTTCAGGAACGGCTTCTCGCCGGGGATACGACTGGTGGTCCGCAGACCCGTCGGCTGCACACGTCAAGACTACGGGTTCCGTGCGACAGGGCCCGACGGCGCTCCGCGACCCGCGGCTGCACCTCAACGATCTTCGCCGTGTACCCACGAACCGCGGAACCCGGGCTCTCCACAGCGTGCCCTGGTGTCGGAAATCCGACACCACATGAGAGCCCCAGACGGAAGATCTGATTACTTTCAGTAAGAAATTCGATCGACCGGTTCGGATCAAGACTTGTCAGTGATCTCTTGGTCACAAGGGTGACATCGGCGGGATGGCATCTTCGGGGACGCCCTCCCCATGGCAGTCATGAAGCGCCGGGAACGCGGTGATCGCTGGAGGTGGGCGCGCCCACCTCCAGCATGCTCCGACGCGCCGGCGGCATCCGTCCAGGCCACGCCACTCCGATCGTGGCCGGAGACGACCGAATCCGGACCGTCAGCTGTGAAATGACCCTGTCAGCACGGCCGCAAACACCACCGTCATCGAATCCGCGACACCAGAAAGATTCGAACGGATGATCATTGTGAATCGTTCGGCACAGCCGGGTCGAGGTCTGGTCGACAGCGCTCATGGCGGTGACTCTCCGCCATGGAAAGGAATTTCCCCACCTGGGCGAGCGACGTTGGGCCACGTTGCAGTCCTCGCGCACGGAGCCATCCTCGAGTACCTTCGCAGAAGTGCTGGGGCCACCTTCCGGCATGTCAGATAAACCACGGATGGCAGCAGGTGGACAGGTGCTGTACGCGGACGGTGGCAAACGTCCCCGAGAGCCGGCCGGGTGGAAACGGCCAGATTGGGGTTTACTGAGAGCTCACCGAGCACCATGAGCGTTGTTCAGAAGCTGCGATCAGATGTTCTGGATCATACGCCTGCGCAGGTCAGGGCGTTACCGGGCCCTGATCGGGACCCGTGAACAACGCTTCATGAGATGATCCTGTTTTATCGGTCGCCGAGCGGGATGCCCGGTGGACGCGGTGCCGGTTTCGTACCGGTGCCGGCCTGTTCCCGACAGGGACCATGAATACTACGTGCGGCGGTAGGAGCCCGGCCATCCGCGAGCTCGTCGGTTATGGAATTGCTCACCGCGGGCCGGCCCCATCCGATGGAACACCCGCGGTCTGACGTACCCGACCCCATATCGCCGTACTGGAATGGCCACCCGACGCGCGATCTGGAACAAGGCTGCCGGTCCGTCCACCGCGGCCTGGACACAGCGCCGACACCTGGCTCCGCTATGCCGTCACACCGCGGGGGCGGCCACGCCGGCAAATTCCTGCCAAATATCTGCGTGTAACATCCGAAGCGAAAGGAAACCATTCGGCATGGCTCATTGGAAAAACATCTCCGGCGCTCTCACGGC
>NZ_CEVIVC010000006.1:6648-7444 GCF_982290645.1 Protofrankia sp. CiP1_Cm_nod4 | reverse complement strand
GGGTAAGGACCCGCCAGCCACGTCACGCGCGCTCTCCCCGGGTCCGTGCACGGACCCGGGGAGAGCGCGATCCGATGGCACAGGCCGAAACACGCGCCCGGGCATCACCACGGATGTGCTTCAGGTACGGAGAAGCTGGGAAGGGGAGATGGTCAGCGGGAACGGCGCGGTGACCGTCAGGACCTCGTCACCGTGGACTGCGCCGACCTCGAAGTACTCGGCCCCGGTGAGCGCGAGGGTGGTGATCGAGGGGCTGTCGGCGTCGACGATCCAGTAGTGGGGGACGCCGAGACGGGCGTAGACGTCGCGTTTGAGCAGCCGGTCGATGCCCAGGCTGCTGGGGGAGAGAACCTCGACGACCAGCACCGGGACAGCCAGGTAGCGTTCGCCGCGCACGAGGTCGTCATGGCGGACCACGCACACGTCCGGCTGGACGCTGGTGTGCCGCCCCTTGCGCACATCCGGCGTCGGCCCGAACACGACCAGGTCCGCCGGGTCTTCGCGGTTGACCGCCTCGCGGTTGGCTGCCTCAAGGATGATCGCGAGGTTCAGGCAGGCGCGCTGATGTTCCCAGCGGGGCGCCGGGCTCACCAGGAGCACTCCGTCCACCAGCTCGTAGCGCCGACCGTCGTCGGGCATCTCCTCCAGATCGTCGACGGTGAACCCGTCGTCCCGGATCGGAAGATCCTCGTAGGCGACCGCCATGACCACCATGATGAGCTCCTCTCAGTCACAACGCCAGACTGATCGCCACACACCCTCCGCACCAGACCGTACAACGATCTGTGGATAACCC
>NZ_CEVIVC010000006.1:3895-5833 GCF_982290645.1 Protofrankia sp. CiP1_Cm_nod4 | reverse complement strand
ACCCGTGAGTCCCACGGACACCAGTGGGCCCCGGGGAGGAACGCCCCACCGGCCTCGTCCAGGTGCTCCTCGACATAGTCCATGTTGGCGTCACATACCTCGATCGCCATGTCGAAGAACCATATGGTGTCCGGATCGAGATGGAAGCTGTACTTCGGGTTGTAGGGCTTCGGCTGCTTCCTGATCCTCCCTACGACGTGCACCTTCTCCTTCTCCGTGCCGGAAATGATGTTGCGGGCATGAGTGATCTTTTCGGGGTCCGTGAGCTCGAAGACGAACTCCTGCCCCGGGCGCTCCGTGAACGCGAAATAGGCCATGAAAAACTCCTGTTCGTCCTGACGGCATGAATAAACCGAATGGCCCGTCACGGCACCGCCCGGCCGGTCGGCCGAGCCGATGTTGGCGGTCGCGACGCGCGTCCGTCAACACTCCCACAGGTACCGTGAGATCGGGCTGTCTCGTGCTCGGACGGCCCAGGCGACCAATCAGCCGAGCTCTGGGCACGCCATTCTCCAGCGGCGGTGGAAAATTGCGATGTGTTGTGCCACCGTGGCCGGTGCGACCGGATTCATCGACGGATCGGAACAGCACGGCCGCGCGCCAGATGCTCTGGCGGCACTACGACAGCGACAACAACGAGATCCAGCAGGACGATCACCACCGACGGGTTCCCGGAGCTCGACGGCGCGCCCGGCGGCACGCTCGACTCCTATCGGATCCTCGCCCACGCGCTGGAGGAGAACGGCGGCCGGGTGGAGCTGCGCCATCCCACGGTCTGCTTCGTCCCCTCGGTCAGCGCGGTCGCCGTCCGTGACCTCGACCGGCAGGCCAATCTGTACACGAACATCAACGATCTTCCGCCGGATGACAGCGAACTGGACGACTTCGTCTGCTCCACCACCAACACCGGCCACACGGCCATCACAGCGGAACTGTCCACCTGGCTCCTGGACCGTCTCCCGGACTGATCCCGCCCCACCCGACGACCACGGCGAGGCGCACACCCTTCCCGGCCGGCGTGCGCCCCACCGCCGTCCGCCGGAGCCCTCGGCGGACGGCGGTGAAATTAGCTATACTTCTAGCCATGTCGATCGTGGAACAGATGCCGCTGGCAGAGGTGAAGAACAGGCTCTCGGAGGTGGTGGACAGCGTCGAACGTGAGCACGGCCGTGTTGTGATCACCAGGCATGGCAGGCCTGCCGCGATCGTCATCAGTGTCGACGACCTGGAGTCACTGGAGGAAACCCTCGACGTCATGGCCAGCACCCGTCTGATGGCCGACATCCGGGAAGCCCTCGACGATCTCGAGGACGCGGGGGCGACCGTCCTGAGCAAGGAGGACGCGCTCCGCCTCGCGACCGGCCGGTGAGCGCCCCCTACGAGATCGCCTTCACCGCGCCCGCGCGGCGTGCCCTGCGCCGTCTGCCCGAGAAGGTCGCCACCGCCGTCGTCGAGTTCCTGTACGGATCACTGGCGGCCAACCCGCACCGTGTGGGTAAGCCGCTCCAGCTTCAACTCGCCGGTCTGTACAGCGCGCGACGCGGCGACTACCGCATTGTTTATCGGATCAACACCGACGACCACCACGTCGACATCGTCGCCATTGAGCACCGCGCCGACGTCTACCGGCCGCGAGGATAGACATGCCCCGCCGCCGGTCAGGGGGAGACGGCGAGACGGAGGCGGTCGCGGCGGCGGGCGAGCAGGCGGTCGGCGAGGGCGTCGGCGAGTTCGATGTCGTCCAGCGACGCGCGGGTGCGTTCCTGGACGTCGAGGAGCGCGGCGAGCAGTTCCGCGGACAGGCGGGTCCGGTCGGCCACCCGGGCCACGCTCGGCGGCAGCGGCCGAGGGGACGACGGCGGTGACCCGGCCCGGGACCCGGGCCCGGGGATAGGGGCCGACGGGCGGGGTGCGCGGGCGACAGGGACAGCGGCGACG
>NZ_CEVIVC010000006.1:0-3452 GCF_982290645.1 Protofrankia sp. CiP1_Cm_nod4 | reverse complement strand
GGGACGCCGGTGACGACGGTGTCGGTACCCCGCCGCCAGCGGTGCTGCGGGTGCGGGCGACGGGGCCGGTTGCGCAGGTCCATGCATCCACTAACGGCCATGGGGCCCCCCGGATCAACCCTTGACATCAGGGCTGCCTGGCAGACCCCCGGTTACCCACAGCTGGTCCCCAGCGGCGCGGTGGATACCCACCGCGCCATGAACAGCGTTATCCACATTTTCAGGAGCGTGTGACCGTTCTCACATTCGATGGGACAATTGCGAACGGATCATCCGACGGGGGTGGACGTACCGGTTGCGTCGCCCGCGGCACCAGCGCCACCCACGTCGGTACCGCCGGCACCCCCGCTGCCGTCAGGCTCCCGCGACTCCCGTTGCGCCTCCCGCGCCGCGCCCGTCGCAGCCGTCAGCCCCTGGGAGCCTGAGCGGCCCGTCACGCCGGCGGATCCGCGCCGCGCCGCGGCCTGCCACGGCGACACCACACCGGCGGTTCCCACCGGCTCGGTGGCCTCCCAGACCTGCCGCCAGTGTGCCTTCCGGGCGGCCCGCGCGGCCCGGGCCGGTACCGCCGGGCGCTCCCGCGCCGCGCGCAGCGAGTCCCACCAGGACGTAGCGTCCTCGTCGATCAGCCGGGACACCTCGGCGAAGATACGGCCGGTGAAGGAACGCAGGTCGCTGTCGGCGGGATACAGCGGCCGACCGAACCGCACCGACACCCCGGGCCGGCCCGGGACCGTCCACGCCCGGCCCCGCGGCATCGCGGCGAAACCGCCGCGGATACCCACCGGTACCACCGGCACCCCGCAGGTGATCGCCAGATGCGCCGCGCCGAACCGGAACCGGGCGAGCTGGCCGTCCTTCGTCCTGGTCCCCTCCGGAAAAATGACCAGATTCCAGCCGGCGGCGAGCAGGTCGGCGGGTGCGCTCGACGGCGCCCCGCCGCGGCGTTCGATCGGCACGGTCGCGAACAGGAAGGCCGTGCCCAGGCCCCGCCACCAGCTGTCGAAGAAGTAGTCGGCGGCGGCGGCCACCGCCGTGTGGTCCCGGATGTCCCGCGGCAGCGCGCACAGCAGCAGCGGCGCGTCCAGATGGCTGGAATGGTTCGACACGAAGACCGCGGGCGTGCGCAGCCCCTCGAGCGCGTCCAGCCCGGCCACCGACAGGGACAGGTTCGCGTCCAGCATGGGGCGCATCCCGAGCTCCAGCGCGGCGACCCGGGCCGCCCGCATCGCGGGTGTGCGCGCCCACGCGGTGGGGAACTCCCGGCCCCGCGGCGCCGGCTGGTACGGCCGCGCCGAGGCGGGCACCGGTGGGCGCGACGCCCACCGCCAGCCGCGGGCCATCTCACGCAGCCCGATCCCGGCCGGGCGCTGCCGGCCGCCCGGCGCCGTCACCGCACGTCCGCGATGGCGTACGGCGGGGAGTGCAGGTAGGTCAGGGACGGGTTGCGCCCCACCGTGGACGAGATCATCTCAAGCGCGTCGGCCAGCGTGGACGCGGCCCGGAAACCCATCCGCGCGCAGGCCGCCCGGTCACCGCCGACCCACACCACATCCCCGAGATGGTCCAGCGCGTGCGCACCCCAGTACCACATGTAGAACGGGTGCACACCGTGATAGGCGTGGGACGTCCGGTACAGGTGGGTGTACCAGGGGTCGGTGGCGTACTGCTTCTCGAAGGTCGCCTCGATCGTCGCCGGGTCGGTGGACTCGGCGAGCACCTCCTCGAAGAAGTCCACATACGACGGATGGTGCAGCTGGGAGAACTCCGGCGTCACCGGATGGTAGAGGATCATCGCGCCGCCGCGGCGCACCAGCGGCCGGCCCCGGTACATGTTGAAGAAGTACCCCAGGCCCAGGCACATCGCGAGAATCGGGTTCATCACCGAATTGACGTTGTACGGCCCGAGATACGGCAGGCCGACGACGAGGACGTCGCTCTGCCCGTCGACCTCGACAAGCTGCTGGCGGTGCACGTTGGCCAGCGTCTTCGCGTGCACGGCCTCGGTCTCACCGGCGTGCACCCCGGTCACCCCGTAGTCCGCGACCAGGTCCTGGAAGATCCGGCGGCGGGGCCGCGTCGGCATGGCGGCCAGCCCCCGCGACAGCCCGAACGCCATCGCCTGGTCGCGCACGGACCACTCCCACTCCCGTCTGGTGAGGAATCCGTATCGGGCCGGGAACGCGGCGTTGTTCACCGTCGTCTCCACCGTGAAGATCTTCAGGTGGTCGGCGAGCAGCCGGCCCATCCGCCACGCCGAGGAGTGCATGGCCGACCGGGTGTGGTCCATGAACGACCGCGAGTGCACCATCGTGTGGCTGTTGTGATGGTGGCGCAGGCTGTTGTAGGAGGCCAGCCCGATCGGCACCGACTTGTGCCCGCCGTCCATCGCCACCAGGTTGACGTTGACGTAGACCAGCAGGTCCGACTCGGCGGCCCGCCGGTTGATCTCGACGTCCTCGCCGTTCTCGGTCAGGCCGACGTGCAGCAGGTTGTCCCTGTCCTCGGCGTCGTGGTTGTAGAGGCTGTCCGGCCAGAACGAGCGGAACACCCGCTCCCCGACGGCCCGCTCGATCTCGGCGGCGGTCATCCGGCGGTGCAGGGCGTTCGCCACGATGAGCACCACGTCATCGACCCCGGCCTCGGCCGCGAGCGTCAGCACCTGCTCGATCACCCGCTGGCGGATGTCGGGCCGGCGCATCGGCGGCAGCGGGATCGACAGGTCGTCGAAGGCGATCGTCAGCCGCATCCCCGGCCGCAGCAGCGCCCGCAGCGGCTCGCTGTTCTCCGGCTCGGCCAACGCCCGGCTGATCGCCGCGTCGACGTCTGCCAGCGCCGGCAGCGACTCCGGCGGGTAGACCACCCGGGTACCCAGCGGAAAGCGTTCCAGCCCGAACGCCTCACCCTGGTGGACGAGCAGCGGAGGAGTCCGCTCATCGACTTCGAGCACGAACCCCGGTCTCACCTGTGCGATCCCCTTACGCGCGGTTTCAGCCGAACGACACTGGGTTGTCGTCGGCGTCCTGAAATAAGCGTCTCAGCAGACGCCATAGTGCCTGCGAACAGGCCCCGTCCGCCTCTTCTACGCCCTGTCACGTTCCGTGTCCCGTCACGGCGTCATCAGGTCGAAGGCAACCTTGACCGCTCCCAGCCGGCCGGCGGACAGCGCATGGTCCAGCGCGTCCCGCCAGCGGTCCAGCGGATAGGTGGCCGACACGATCCCGTCCAGCGGCGCGGACGCGGCGAGCTCGAGGGCCCGGTCGAAGTCCGCCCGCTGACGGGGCTGCCCGCTCACCTGCCCGTTCACCTGGCCGTCCGGACGGCCGTCCGGACGAGCGGCCGGCCGTACGGCCGCGCCGGCGGACGAGGCGTAGGCGCCGACCAGCTCCAGCTCGCGGAACCACAGCGGGGTCAGGTCCACCGAGCCGGTGGGCACTCCCGACAGCACCACC
>NZ_CEVIVC010000005.1:55226-79033 GCF_982290645.1 Protofrankia sp. CiP1_Cm_nod4 | reverse complement strand
CGTAGGCTCGTGGCATGTCGAACCCGCAGATACCGCCGGGCGCCGGGCCGGGCATCGGTCAGCTTCTTCAGCAGGCCCAGCGGATGCAGGCCGAGTTGCTGACCGCCCAGCAGGACCTTGCCGACGCCAGGGTCGACGGCACCGCCGGCGGCGGCCTGGTGAGGGCCACGGTGACCGGTGGGGGTGAGCTGGTCGATCTCGTCATCGATCCCGCCGCGGTGGATCCGTCCGACACCGAGACGCTCGCCGACCTCGTCCTCGCGGCGGTCCGGGACGCCGCCGACAACGCGCGCAGACGTGCCTCCGAGCGGATGGGCCAGGTCACCGGCGGGCTCGGTGACATCCTCGGCGGGTTCGGCGGCCCCGGTGGTATCGGGAGTCCTGGCGGTATCGGGGGTCCTGGCGGCATCGGTGGTCCCGGCGGAGTCGGCGGTGGCCCGGCGGGTCTGCCGGGCGGGTCAGGCCCGGGGTCGATACCTCCCGGCCTGGGATGACAGGCGCGCGATGAACGACTCGCAGGCGGGCGGGCAGGTGCCGCCTGGACACGTGCCGGCCAGGCCCGCCGGAAGAACGCCCGCCGGAAGAACAGCCGTCAGAATGGCGATGGCCGGAACGCCCGGCTCCGGCACAACGGGCTCCGGCACAACGGGCCCCACGACAACCGGCTCCACAACAGCGGGCCCCACAACAGCGCTCCGCGGGACGGGTCGGTGACGATGTACGAGGGGATCGTCCAGGATCTGATCGACGAACTCGGCCGGCTGCCGGGCATCGGCCCGAAAAGCGCGCAGCGGATCGCCTTCCACCTGCTTTCCGCCGACCCGGTGGACGTGCGGCGGCTGGCGGCCACACTGAACGAGATCAAGGACAAGGTCCGCTTCTGCCGGACGTGCTTCAACGTCGCGCAGGCGGAGCTGTGCCGGATCTGCGCCGACCACCGCCGCGATCCGGCGCAGATCTGTGTTGTCGAGGAGCCGAAGGACGTCGTCGCCGTCGAACGGACCCGGGAGTTCCGCGGGCGCTACCACGTTCTCGGCGGAGCGATCAATCCGATCGGCGGAGTCGGCCCGGACGATCTGCACATCCGGGAGCTGATCGCCCGGCTCGCCGACGGAACGGTGACCGAGCTGATTCTCGCGACCGATCCGAACACCGAGGGCGAGGTCACCGCCTCCTATCTGGCCCGCCAGATCGCCCCCATGGGCCTGAAGGTCACCCGGCTGGCCAGCGGCCTGCCCATGGGCGGGGATCTGGAATGGGCGGACGAGGTGACCCTCGGCCGCGCCTTTGAAGGCCGCCGCGTCGTCGTCTAGTCGTCGTCCAGCTGTCGTCCAGTTGTCGTCTGGACACGTCTGGACACGTCCGGGCAGCCGTCCGGACGGACGTCTCGAACAATCCTCCGGACGAAGGCCGTCCGAACGACGCCGTTCCGGACGGCCCTTAAGGCCGGATCCCCGTACGAACCCGTCAGTTCCCCGAACGGACGGTGGCCGGAGCCGGCGGTGTGATCCTCCTCAGTACACGCATGTCGCCAGATACCCGTGACCGGTGCATACGTTGTTCTGGCCGGACAACGTGACCACCGGAAACCGTCACGGAACCCATGAAGGTCAGGAGTACACGACCAATGATCATAAGTGCGCACGTGGGCGCCGGAGCGCTGATCGGCACCGCACTGCGTCGGCCTCTTCCCGCATTTGCCGCCGGGTTCGTCTCCCACCTCGCCATGGACATGGTGCCGCACTGGGGAGCCGGCCCGGGGCGGAGCTGGGTTCCGGTGGCCCGCCGCGACGGCGTGGCCGGGCTGGCCGCCATGGGCATCCTGACCGCGGCCGCGCCGCCGGGGCGCCGGCTCGCGCTCCTGGCGGCCATGAGCGGGGCCTGTCTGCCCGACACCGACAAGATCGGCATCTATTTCGTCGGACGCAGCCCGTGGCCGCGCGGCTTCGACCGCTTCCACGGGCGCATCCAGCGGGAGTCCACCGACCTGCTGCCCCGGGACGTTCTTGTCGCCGCCGCGCTCAGCACGGCCGCCGGCGGGCTGCTGCACCTGCTGGGCCGGAGGCGGGGGCCGAGCCCGAACCGGCTGGTACGGCCGTGAGGCCCGACGGGCTCCCGTTCCCCGTGCGGCGGCCTGCCCCAGGCGGCCCTCGCCCTGGGCCCGGTCCTCAGAGCAGTCCTCAGGGCAGTCCTCAGAGCAGTCCTCAGAGCAGTCCTCAGAGCGGCCTTCGCCCCGGGCCCGGGCATTCTCCCGTTCCGGACAATTCACGTGTCCCGCTGGCCGCCCCGCCGCTGCTGGCATGCTGAAAACACTGAAACAAAAACACTGAAAACAAAGGAATCCGGCGATGGGTCGATACGGGGAGCAGCTGTGGTCCCCGGATCCGGCCGCGCCGCCGCGTGGGCGCCGGGTGGGCGTGTACCGCCCCTACTGCCCCGACCCGCTCGCCGCCAGCCCGCCGGCTCTCCCGCGGGATCTGCTCTCCCGGGCCACCGCCATCGAGGCCAGTATCCGTGCGCTGCGCGGCACGGCCACGGTGAGCCTGGAGCGGGCGGCCGGCTTCCTGCTCCGCTCGGAGGCCATCGGATCGGCCCGGATGGAGGGCATCCGGGTCGCCCCACAGCAGGTCGCGCTGGCGGAGTTCGCCGCCACGGCCACCCCGGACACCACCATCGAGGGTTTCAGCACCAGCGCCCGCGGGGTCGCCCACACCATCGCCGCGCTCCGCCAGGCGGTCACCGACGCCGCCCAGGCCAGGACGATCACAGTGGACGGCATCGTCGGCCTGCAACGCACCCTGCTGCCGGAGCAGCCTGGCACCGGCCCGCGGACCGTGCAGACCTGGCTGGGCGGAAGCGAGTGGAACCCGCTCGACGCCGCCTTCGTGCCGCCGCCCGCGTCCGCCGTCGACGGGCTGCTGGCCGACCTTGCCGCGTACGCGTCCGAAGGCGGGCACCCGTCCCTGGTCCAGGCCGGGCTCGTCCACGCGCAGTTCGAGACGATCCAGCCGTTCGCCGACGGCAACGGACGGGTCGGGCGTGTGCTCATCCACGCGCTGCTGGCCCGGCGGGGGCTGCTCGGCCCGGCCGTGCTGCCGGTCAGCCTCGTCTTCATGACCCGGCCGGACGAGTACGTGGCGGCGCTGACCGCCTTCTGCCACAACGGCCCGCCGGACAGCGCGGCCGCCCGCGCGGCGGTCGGCCAGTGGCTCACCTTCTTCCTGGACGCCACGGCCGCCGCCGTCGAGGAGACCCGCAGGTTCACCGTGGAACTGGCCGCGCTGCGCCGCTCCTGGGACGTCCGGCTGTCTGCTTTCCGCAACCGGACGACCGCGTTCCGGAACAGGCCGTGGGAGCCGTCCATGTCCGACCAGCTGTTGGCAACGCTGCCCGAATCCCCGGTGCTCACGGAGGTGAGCGCGGCACATCGGCTGGGCGTCCCGCCGCGGACGGCCCGGGCGACGGCCGAAGAGCTTGTCGCGGCCGGCATCCTGCGCCGCCGGCAGATCGGCCGCGGCACCATCGGCTACCTCAACCGGGAGGTATCCGACCTGTTCAGCGCCGCCGAACGCCGGCTCGTCGCGTCCAGAAAACGCTCCTGACCGGACGGCCGCCATGCGCCAGCCGGACGGACACGCTCAGCCGGACGGGACGCTCAGCCGGCCGCCACGCTCAGCCGGCCGCCACGCTCAGCCGGCCGCCACGCTCAGCCGGCCGCCACGCTCAGGTGGACGGGAACAGCACCGCGGCGCCGTTGACCCGGTCCGCGGCCAGGTCGACGAGGGCGTCGTCCGCGCGGTCGAGCGGGTACGGCGTGATCGTGACCGCCAGGTGGTGCCGGCCGGCGATCTCCAGGAACTCGCGGCCGTCCGCCCGGGTGTTCGCGGTCGTGCTGCGCACGGAGCGTTCCTGGAACAGATGCCGCTGGTAGTTCAGCGCCGGCACGTCGGAGAGATGGATACCGGCGATCGACAGCGTCCCGCCCCGGTCGAGGGCACGCAGCGCGACCGGCACCAGATCGCCGACCGGAGCGAAGAGGACCGCGGCGTCCAACGGCTCCGGCGCAGCCTCATAGGCACCGGACGCCGACGACGCGCCGAGTGAGAGCGCGAGCCGGCGGGCCGCCTCGGAACGGGTCATGACGTGCACCCGCGCTCCCTCCGCCAGCGCCACCTGCGCGGCCAGGTGGGCGGACGCGCCGAAACCGTAGATCCCCAGCCGGCCGCCGGGCGGCAGCTCCGCCCGGCGCAGCGCCCGGAAGCCGACGATGCCCGCGCACAGCAACGGCGCCAGCTCCCCGTCGGAATAGCCCGCCGGCAGTTGGTAGGCGTAGTCGGCGCGGACGACGGCGTACTCGGCGTAGCCGCCGTCGGCGTCCCAGCCGGTGTAGCGGGACGCCGGGCACAGGTTCTCCGCGCCGCGCCGGCAGTAGCCGCAAGCGCCGTCGGTCTCCCGCAGCCAGGCGATGCCGAGGCGGTCACCGACAGCGGCCCCGACGACGTCGCCGCCGACCGCGTCGACGTAGCCGACGACCTCGTGCCCGGGGATGGTGCCGGGCCGGCGCGGCGGCAGGTCGCCCTCGGCGAGATGCAGGTCGGTGCGGCAGACACCGCAGGCCGCGACCCGCAGCCGGACCTCACCGGCGGCCGGCTCGGGTACCGGGACGGCCGCCCGGCGCAGCGGCCGGGCCGCCGCCGGAGCCGGTGCGCCGACCTGCCAACCGATCATCGTCGGTGCCATGCCCCCGATGTTCCCAGCTCCGGCCGGCACCTACCGGGCCCCGGCGACCCGGGCCCCGGCGACGCGGCCCGCCGGCCGCCGAGCGACAGGGCCCGGGGGTCGAGCCCGTCACGCACCGTCGCTCTCGGACGGCGACGCCCTCAGACGTTGACGCCGTGGTCGCGGGCGAGGCCGCTGAGGTCGTTGTGGCCCTGGCCGACCGCGCGGAACTTCCATTCGGCACCGTTCCGGTAAACCTCACCGAAGATGACGACCGTCTCGGTGGAATAATCCTCGGACAGGTCGTAACGGACCAGTTCGATGCCGGTCTGGTCGACGACGCGGATGTAGGCGTTGCGTACCTGGCCGAAGTTCTGCTGCCGGTCCTGCGCGCCGTAAATCGACACCGGGATGACAATCTTGTCGATCTCGGCCGGCACCTGGCCGAGGGTGATGACGATCGACTCGTCGTCCCCCTCCCCCGCGCCGGTGAGGTTGTCGCCGGTGAGCTGGATGGCGCTCTCCGGGGACTTCAGATTGTTGAAGAAGATGAAGTACTGGTCGCTGAGGACCTTGCCGTCGGCCTTCACACCGATGGCGGAGGCGTCCAGGTCAAAGTCGGTTCCGGTGGTGGTGCGGGCGTCCCATCCGAGCCCGACGGTGAGCGCGGTGAGCTGGGGCGTGCCCGCCTCGGCCGCCTGCTTGGTGAGGCTGACGTTGCCACCCTTGGCAAGGCTGATGGCCATGTGCAGTCATCCCTTCCGATCGGGGCCCGTCTGCTGGCGGGCCGCCCCGACCGATGTCCGACAATGGATTCCAGAAGAACCCTCGCACACAGGTGGTCACCCGCCCACCCCAGGTCGGGCTTTGTACATGGCGGGGCATGCCGGCGGCGTGGCCCGTCGACGGCCGCAGCTCTTCCCGCGTCCCGGCCCCGGCGGGCCAAAAGCGGCGCAATCGCGCTTTCACCCCCGGCGAAGCGGCACTCGGGACCGGCGTGTCCCCGAGCGACGGGACGGGCCGCCATGGGTCCCAAGTAACCTGGGACCCATGGCGCTCGTCGTGGCGAAGTTCGGTGGCTCCTCCGTGGCGGACGCCGACCGGATCAAACGGGTCGCCGAACGGATCGTGGCCCAGCGCCGCCGCGGCGACGACGTGGTCGTGGTGGTGAGCGCGATGGGTGACACCACCGACGACCTGCTCGACCTCGCCGAGCAGGTCGCCCCGCTCCCCCCGGCCCGCGAGCTCGACATGCTGCTCACCGCCGGTGAGCGCATCTCCATGGCGCTGCTGGCCATGGCCATCTCGAACCTGGGCGCCGAGGCCCGTTCCTTCACCGGCTCCCAGGCCGGGGTGATCACCGACTCGGTGCACGGCCGGGCCCGCATCATCGACGTCACCCCGGGGCGCATCCGAAGCGCCCTGGACGAGGGCGCCATCGCGATCGTCGCCGGCTTCCAGGGCGTCAGCCAGGACACCAAGGACGTGACGACGCTCGGCCGCGGCGGTTCGGACACGACCGCCGTCGCGCTCGCGGCCGCCCTGGGCGCCGACTTCTGCGAGATCTACACCGACGTGGACGGCGTCTTCACCGCCGACCCGCGGATCGTGCCGGACGCCCGCCGCATCGAACGCATCTCCTACGAGGAGATGATGGAGATGGCGGCCTGCGGGGCCAAGGTGCTCATGCTTCGGTGCGTCGAGTACGCGCGCCGCTACACCGTCCCCGTGCACGTCCGCTCGTCGTTCTCGTTGCGGCCGGGGACATGGGTCACCGAGATTGCGGAGGCAGAGCTGGTGGAACAGGCCATCATCCGGGGAGTCGCGCACGACAAGGGGGAGGCGAAGGTGACCGTGGTCGGCTGCCCGGACAAGCCCGGGGTCGCCGCCGCGGTGTTCCGGGCGGTCGCCGACGCCGACGTCAACCTCGACATGATCGTCCAGGTCGGGTCGGTCGCCGGCAGCGGCCGGACCGACATCTCCTTCACCCTGCCGAAAACCGACGGCCGTAACGCTCTGAACGCGCTGGAGAAGGTCCGTACGGAGATCGGGTTCGAACGGACCCTGTACGACGACCACATCGGCAAGCTCTCCCTGGTCGGCGCGGGGATGAAGTCGCATCCGGGGGTGTCGGCCCGGTTCTTCGGGGCGCTGGCCGACGCCGGGGTCAACGTGGAGATCATTTCTACCTCGGAGATCCGGATCTCGGTGGTCATCCGGGACACCGACCTGCCGGTCGCGGTGCGGGCCGTCCACGGCGCGTTCGGGCTCGGCGACCCCGACGGCCAGGCCGTCGTCTACGCGGGAACCGGCCGATGACCGGCGGGGCGCGCGAGACGGCGACGGCGACCACGGCGGCGGTGCCGGCGCGTCCGCTGCCGGCCGCTCCGGCGGGTGCTGTGAACGCGGGCACGGGCGCGGGCCGGCGGCCGACACTGGCGGTGGTCGGGGCGACCGGCGCCGTGGGCACGGTGATGCTGTCGCTGCTGGACGAACGTCCCGACATCTGGGGCGAGATCCGCCTGATCGCCTCGGCCCGGTCCGCCGGGCGGCGGCTGCGGGTCCGCGGCGAGGACGTCGAGGTGCTCGCGCTCACGCCGGAGGCCTTCGACGGTGTCGACATCGCCATGTTCGACGTACCGGACGAGATCTCGGCGCGGTGGGCGCCGGTCGCCGCCGCCCGCGGGGCGGTCGCGGTCGACAACTCGGGGGCGTTCCGGATGGACCCGGACGTTCCCCTCGTCGTGCCCGAGGTGAACGCGGACGCGGTCGCCGACCGGCCGCGCGGGATCATCGCCAACCCGAACTGCACGACGCTGTCGATGATCGTCGCGCTTGGCGCGCTGCACCGCGCCTTCGGCCTGCGGTCCCTGGTCGCGACGTCCTACCAGGCGGCCAGCGGGGCCGGCCAGGCCGGTGTGGACACCCTCTACGCCCAGCTTGCCGCGGTCGCGGGCGACCGTGACCTCGGCCGGAGCGCGGGTGACGTCCGCAAGGCGGTCGGCGCGGACGGGCTCGGCCCGTTCCCGGCCCCGCTCGCGCTCAACGTCGTGCCGTGGGCCGGTTCGCTGAAGGACGGCGGCTGGTCGTCCGAGGAAACGAAGATCCGCAACGAGTCCCGGAAGATCCTGGGGCTTCCCGGGCTGAAGGTGTCCGCGACCTGCGTGCGGGTACCCGTTGTCACGACTCACGCGGTAGCCGTGCACGCGTGGTTCTCACAGCCGGTCACGGCGGATGCCGCACGGGCCGTGCTGCGCGCGGCGCCGGGCGTGGCCGTGCTGGACGATCCGGCGGCTGGTGAGTTCCCCACCCCGGCGGACGTCGTCGGTACCGACCCGACCTGGGTCGGCCGGGTCCGGCAGTCCCCCGACGACCCGCACGAGCTGGCCCTGTTCGTCTGTGGTGACAACCTGCGCAAGGGCGCGGCGCTCAACACCCTCCAGATCGCCGAACTGCTGGTGTCCCACGACCGGCTGGAGCGGTAGGCGGGCCGACCAGCGGGCCGGGGCCGACGGGACGACGCCAGGCCGGATCGACATGCCGCGGAAGATTCAGCCGTGACGCCGCCGGCAACACGGCCGGCGGTGAAAACCGGGGAATCCGCCCGCTGTCGGCCGTCTGGAGAACGCTGTATTTCACTCGATGTGACGCAGTCCGGCCGGATGTGATTCCGGTCACGGGACGACGGAAACACCCGACGGAGCCGGACAGTTAACACGACCGGTTCCGAAAAACAGAATCGCGGCACCGTTCGGTGCACCGGACACGCCGTTGGGACGACGCTATCAGGGCGAAGATGTTTCCCTGGCGCACGCCCACGACAAAAGATGAACAAACATTCTGGCCGGTACCGGCGCCAGCGGACGATCCAGATGAGACCAGGCATAGCGGACATCACCCGCGGCCCGTGGGTACGCAGCCGGGATCCGAGCGGGCAGCCAACCACCACCGCCTGGCGAGCGCGGAACAGGAAAGCGCGCGGAACAGGAAAGCACGCGGAACACAGAGAGCGAACCGACGGCGCGGCTCATGATGATTGGTGGCGATTCACCGAGCCCCAAGCCAGTTACACGCACCAACAAGAAACGAGGGCCCGCCCCTGACAGCAGATGGCGGGCCCTCGCCCTATGACTGTGGAAAATACCTCGGAGTTACGTCCCTACGTGGCTCAGACGACGACACGAACGGCGTCAGCCTGCGGACCCTTCTGCCCTTGGGTCACTTGGAACTCGACCCGCTGCCCCTCTTCCAGGCTCTTGTAGCCTTCCATGTCAATCGCACTGTAGTGGACGAAGACGTCCGAACCGCCACCGTCCACGGAGATGAAGCCGAAGCCCTTCTCCGAGTTGAACCACTTCACCGTGCCCTGAGCCACGTGCCGTTCTCCCTGCTGGTGCAGTCAGGACCCACACCGCGCGGGCCCCGGACCGTCTGCCGCGGAAGAATTCTGCTTCTCCCGCGTCAGCGTTCGCCGTCGCCGCCCCTTGTAGGCGTCAACCGCCGAACTTGGCCATGGAAGACGCTACACGGCTACCGGCCATGGCGGGAGCCCTCCGGGCAAGGAAGTCCACTACATACCTCACGCACCGGGTGATGCCACAACATCCCAGGTAACCCACCGCAACCCCCGGCCAGGGAGCCGGGCGGCCCGGTGAAGTCCCCCACATCCGCGTGGGCGCCCCAGCCGCGAGGCGCGTACGCCCCGGGCCACGGGAGCAGCCGGAACGGGCATGGTTCCAGCCTCCACACCCGGCGTACACGTCCCAGCCGCAGGCGGACGCGGAACGGGCACGCCGCCCGCTCGCACCCGCGGGGACAGAAGCGGCTCGTACCGGGTGAAGCGAAGTCAGGGCGACGCGCCGGACGAACTGTCGGTGCCGGGCTCTAGGGTTTGGACGTGGCAACCCCGACCCCCGAGACGGCCCGCGCCCCCGACGTCACCGGCAGGTCCGGGACGGCCGGCGGCCCGTCGTCGGGCGGGGCCGCGCTCCCGGCCGCCCGGGAAGCGACCAGCGCCACAGATTCGATCACTCACCGTAAGATTCGCGGCGCCTTCTTCACGCCAGCCGCGCTATGTGATCATATTGTCACCTGGGCGCTCCGCGACCGGGATGACAGCGTCCTCGAGCCTGCCTGCGGTGAGGCGGTGTTCCTGCTGGCGGCCGCCCGCCGGCTGCGGGCTCTCGACGGCGTCGCCGGCCAGCGGCCCGACAGCCATCCAGGCCATCAGCCCGGCAGCCGCCCCGGCGATCACGTCGGCGATCACGTCTGCGACGACGACCACGACGGCCGGTCCCGTGGCGGCGGCCATGCCGGCGACCGCGGCGACAAGAGCAGCTATGGCGACAAGAACAGCTACGGCGGCGAGGCTGTCCAGCCCCGCGGCGGCCGCCAGGGCGGCCTGCCGCACCGCGCCCAGCTGCGCGGGATCGAGCTGCACGCGCCGACCGCAGCCGCGGCCGCCCTGGCCGTGACGTCGAGCGGCGAGCAGGCCGAGATCACCGTCGCCGACTTCTTCGCCGTGCCGGCACGGCCCGACTTCGACGCCGTCGTGGGCAACCCGCCGTACGTGCGATACCAGAAGTTCCACGGTGAGGCTCGCGGGCGTGCCCAGGCCGCGGCCGGGCAGGCCGGTGTCCGCCTGACCAGCCTGGCCAGCTCGTGGGCCGCGTTCACCGTGCACGCGGCCCGGTTCCTGCGCCCGGCCGGACGTCTCGGCCTGGTGCTCCCGGCCGAGCTGCTGGCGGTGAACTACGCCGCGCCCGTCCGGCAGTTCCTGCTGGAACGCTTCCGGCACGTCCAGCTCGTGCTGTTCACCGAACGGGTCTTCCCCGGGGTGCAGGAGGAGGTCCTGCTGCTGCTCGCGGAGGGCACCGGGCCGGCCGGCCGCTTCGACGTCCACCAGGTGCGCGACCTGGCCGAACTCGCCGCCACCGGGGCCGGGCACACCGCGGGCCCGCCCGGCGGCACGGCACCGGGCGCGGGAGGCCCGCTCGACGGGGGGCAGCCCACTAAGCGGGCCACGGAACGGGCCACCGGCCCGACCGGCGGCGTGCCGCCCCAGTGGGCCCCAGGCCCGGCCGCGGCCACGTCCCCGGCCGCGGCCAGGCCCATGGACGTGCGACGGACGGCGGCGCTGGGTCAGCCCGCGCTCCTGGTACCGGCCGCGGCTGGTGCCCCGGCGGCGGACGGGCCACCAACGGCTACCAGGCCCAGCGCGGCGGGCGGGCCCCCGGCAACAATCACACCTCCGGCGGTCGTCACGACCACGGCGGCGATCGTGCACCCGGCGGCGGATGTGGGCGTACCGACGCCCGAGCCCCAGGCCTCCTGGATGCCCGCGCTGATCAGCGCCGCCGCCCGGCGGGCCATGCTCGAGCTCACCATCGCCGGTCTCTTCGGGACGCTGGCGACCTGGGGCCGCACGACGCTCGGCGCGGTGACGGGCAACAACCGCTACTTCGCCCTCAGCCAGGAGCGGGCGGACGCGCTCGGCCTCGACGACGAGCTCGTCCCGATCTCGCCGCCAGGCTCCCGGCACCTGCGGGCCCTCGCGCTACGGACCAGCGACTGGCAGCGGCTGACCGACACCGGCCTGGCGACCCTGCTGTTCCGGCCGGGGCCGCGGCCGTCCCCGGCGGCCCGCGCCTACATCGCGGCGGGCGAACGCTCCGAGGTCGACCTGGCGTACAAGTGCCGGATCCGCAGCCCCTGGTGGCAGGTCCCCCTCCCGGCCGCACCGGCGGACCTGCTGCTGACCTACATGAACGCGGACACCCCGCAGCTGGCGACCAACCGGGCCGGGGTGGCGCACCTGAACTCCGTCCACGGGGTCGTCCTCGTCCCCGAGCACCGGCGCACCGGGCGGGACCTGCTGCCGCTGGCCGCGCTGAACTCCGTGACGATGCTCGCCGCCGAGACGGTCGGGCGCGCCTACGGCGGCGGCATGCTGAAACTCGAGCCGCGGGAGGCGGCCCGGCTGCTGGTCCCCGCCCCGGAGCTGGTCGAACGGCTGCGTCCACAGCTGTCCGCGGCCCGCCGCGGCGTGCTGCGCGCGCTGGCTGCGGGACGGCTCGCCGACGCGGTGGCAGGCGTGGACGAGCTGCTGCTCGCCGGCGGGGCCGGGCTGGACGCCGCCGCCATCGAACAGATCGTAACTGCCCGCCACACCCTGTGGTCCCGCCGCCATGCCCGCGCACGTGCGGGCATAGGCCGTGCGGGCATGGGCCGTGCGGACCCAGGCCATGCGGGCATGGGCCACCCGGACCCAGACCACCCGGACCCAGGCCACGCGGACGCGGAACGCGCCGCCCCGGAACGCCCGCTCTCGCGGCGCCCGGACCCGGGCCGTGCGGGCCCGCGACGCTCGGGCAGCGGGCCCGGGTGAGCCGCCGCCCGGACAAGCTCGTCGCCTACGAGCCGGTGCTCGCCCGCCATCCTCCGACGGATCCATGGCGGCACATCGCCGGCGCGCCGCCGTGCTACGCACCCGACTACGACCTGCTCGGCGAGCTGCTGACCCAGCCGGTGCGCGGCGGCGAGACGTCCGAGAGCGGCGCGTTCGCCAAGGGGATCGACGCCTGGATCGCCCACGAGCTGCGCCGCGCCGGGTTCGGTGCCGACGAGGTCTGGCCGCGAGCCACCCAGCCGAGGGTGCTGCCGCGTGACGTGGCCGTGCTGCTCGACAAGCTGCCGAAGGCGCTGGCCGACGAGGTGCGCGCCCGGGTGGGCGCGATGCCGGCGGTGACCCCGGCGGACGCGGTGATCCTCGGGCGCGCCTACGACAAGCAGGTCGACGTCGTGATCTCCCGCTGGGAGCGCGGCCCCGAGCTCCTGATCAGTACGAAGGCACAGGTCTCGTCGTTCGGGAAGAACCTGCCGAACCGTTTCGAGGAGGCCTACGGGGACGCCGGGAACCTGCGGGGACGCTACCCGCTGGCCGCGGTCGGCTTCCTGTTCGTGCAGCGCTCGACGATCCTCGACACCGAACCGGACGCTTTCGAGCGGACCATCGACATGATCCGCAAGCTGCGCGCGGGCGTGGGCGCGCCGGGCGGCGTGGGCGCCGACAGCGGCGGCTACACCGCGACGGCCCTCGTCCTCGTCGAGTGGGATGACATCGCCACCGGCCCGCCCGACGGCACGAACGCCAGTCCGCCCGCCAGCCCGGAGACCGCCCCGGCCGGTGGTGCGAGCGCCGCTCCCCTGGCCGGTGGTGCGAGCGCCGCTCCGGACGCCGCCCGCGCCGGTGCTCCGGGCGCTGAGGCGGCCGGCGGCGGGCCGGCCCCGCCGGCGGGTGCGCGGGTGCGGGTGCGCCACGACGTCGTGCCCGCGGACGTGGCCGCGCCGCAGTTCTTCACCGCGCTGATCCGGCACGTCACCGCCGTGACCCCGGTTGTCCACCACGTCCGCGTCCGGGAGCTGCTGGAACGCCGTAACCTGCCGGTCTCCGAGGCGGACGCCGACGCGCTGGCCGCCGAGGCGAACACGGCCACGGGCACCGGCCCGGCGGCGAGGCCGACCGAGCCGGCCGGCCCGCTCATGATCGACGTAACGCTCTTTCCCGATCTCTAGGGATCTCCAGGCGCGATCTCCAGGACGACCCCGGGTGATCCGTCCCAGGATCACGTATGCAAATCTTGCTCTCAGTAAGCAGAACGCATGTCAACCGGATAATCATGACACCATCAAGAGCGCGACGGCCGCCTCCCCGGATGCTTTCATGCTTGTGCAAGCGTTCGCGTGCAAGCGTTCCGCAAGCGTTCAAGGCCCGCAGTCAGTCGCCGGAACACCACAGTCAGCCACCAAGCATCGGGTGGCACCTCCCAACCGGGTGGCGATACCGACCGGACGGTGACAACAGCCGGCCAGCGACGACGGTTGGCGAGGCCGGTCGCCCTGAGTCCCGATCTCGCATGGGGGTAGGTAGTGACAGTGACCCTTCCCACGACACCGTTCGGCACGACCGGCATGAACATCACCCGGGTCGGCTTCGGGGCCTGGGCGGTCGGAGGCACCGGCTACGCCTTCGGGTGGGGCGCCCAGGACGACGAGGAGTCCGTGGCCGCCATCCGGCACGCGGCCGCCTCCGGGGTGAACTGGATCGACACCGCGGCCGGCTACGGCCTCGGGCACTCCGAGGAGATCGTGGCCCGCGCCCTGGCCGGCATCCCCGCGGCGGACCGTCCGTACGTGTTCACCAAGTGCGGGCTGATCTGGGACGCTTCGGCGCCCGGCGGTGGCGCCTTCGCCCAGGTGGGCGCCGCCGACTCGATCCGGCGGGAGGTCGACGCGTCCCTGCGCCGGCTCAATGTCGAGCGGATCGACCTCTACCAGCTGCACTGGCCGCCGCAGGACGGCACACCGGTCGAGGACGCCGTCGCGACACTGCACGAGCTGCGCGCGGCCGGGAAGATCCGCTCGGTGGGCGTGTCCAACTTCGACGTCGACCTGCTCGAACGGGTCGCGTCGGTGGGTGGCGTGGAGGCCCTGCAGCCACCGTTCTCCGCGATCAGGCGGGAGGCCGCCGCGGAAATCCTGCCGTACTGCGCCAAGCGCGACATCGGCGTCATCGTCTACAGCCCGATGCAGGCGGGCCTCCTCACCGGCGCCTGGTCCGCCCAGCGTTCGGCCACCCTGCCGGCCGACGACTGGCGGCGCCGGTCGCCTGACTTCACCGGTGAGCCGCTGCATCGCAACCTGGCCCTCGCCGACGTGCTGCGCGGCGTTGCGAAGCGGCACGGGGTCAGCGTCGCCGCGGCCGCCGTCGCCTGGGCCCTCGCCTTCGACGGGGTGACCGGCGCCATCGTCGGCGCGCGCCGCCCGTCCCAGGTCGACGGCTGGATCGCGGCCGCCACCCTCACCCTGACCGCGGACGATCTCGACGACATCGAGCTGGGTATCGACCGCCTCGGCGTCGGCTCCGGGCCGTCCCGTCCGATGTGGTGACAACCGATGTGATGACGGGCATCGGCTGAAATTCTCCGGGCACCGGGAGAAGCGGATCCGGCCGATGACGGAAACGGGCCCGGTGGGCCGTCGGACGGCCCACCGGGCCCGCCGGATCATCCGCTGGCAACAGCATCCGCTGGCAACAGGATGTGGCTCGGCGCGGGCCGGCGCGCGGCGTCCGGATGAATCGCCGCCCGGACCGCTGAGGAAGGCCGGATCGGCTCCGGCGAGGCTCAGATCCCAATGGGCCCGATGGCAATACGGGATGATCGCAGTGAAGTCACCATGAACGGGTGCCCTCCCGCAGCCAGCCGCCACGCCGACCGAGCCCTCTGCCGCGATGACCCCGGACAGCGCGGCCCCCGGCAACGCGGCCCCCGGCAACGCGATCCCCGGCAACGCGGCCTCTGACAGCGCGGCTCCTGGCAGCAGGATCACGGGCGAGGTGGCCCCTGGCAAGGCGCTTCCCGGCGAGGCCGCCCCCGGCGAGGCGCTCCCCGATGAGCTGATCTCCGGCAAGGCCGCCTCCGGCGAGCTGATCCCCGGCGAGATGGTCCTGGCCTCGGATGCCGCGACGGACGACGGCGTCCGGCGGGAGGCCCGCCAGGAGGCGCGGCAGCGGGAGCTTGGCAGGTTCCTCCAGGCCCACCGCGAGCGGGTGCCCGGCCTGCCGCGGGAACAGGTGGCGGCGGCGTCCGGCCTGCAGCTCGTCTGGTACACCTGGCTCGAGCAGGGACGGGTCCAGGCGTCCGAAGAGGTCGTCGAAGCGGTCGCGCGGACGCTGCGGCTGGACGCCGACGCCCGGCGGCACGCCCTGGCGCTGCTGGGGACGTCCGCGCGGACGTCCCCGCCGCCGCACCAGCCGCCGCGGCGGACGCGACAGCCACCCCAGTCGCAGCGGACGCGGGCTGCCGTCCGCCTGCTGCGTCCCGTCCTGGCAGGCTGGCCGACGTCCCCGGCGCTGCTGCTGGACCGCAGGTTCGACATCATCGGCTGGAACGACGCCTACGCGGCGCTGTGGACCGACCCCGGCCTGCTCGACGAACGACGTCGCAACCTCATCTACCTGCTGATCACCAGCCGCCTGCTCGGGAGCACCCTGCACGAGTGGGAGAGCGTGACGAAGGACCTGCTCGCGCAGTTCCGCAGCCAGTTCGGTGACGAGCACGACGAGCGTGTCCGGGAGATGTTCACGCTGCTCGGAACGGAACGGGCCGAGCTGAGGCCGTGGTGGGAAGACCGGTCGGCACACGGCTTCACCACCCGGACGGTGACTGTCAGCACCGCCACCGTCGGCGAGATCAGGCTGGTGCTGTCCCTGTTCCGGCCGATGGACGACCCGGAGTCCGGCATCCTGCTGCAGACTCCGGCGGGCCGCACCGACCGGACCAGGATCCGGCAGCTCATCGAACTGCCGGCCCGCTGGGGCGGCAACGACCGCGCGCGCGGCTTCTACGACCAGTAGAGCGCCCGGCGACGGCTGGCCGCCGGTCGCCCGGGGCGGACACCGGCCCGCTCAGGCTCTGGTCCGCGGGGGCTGGGATCCGCCGCCGGCCCCGGGAACAGCCCGAGCGGCATCAGGCTCCGGTCCGCGCGGCCGGGAATCCAGCGGGCGCGCGGACCGGGCCCACAACACTGATCACACCTGGAGCCAGCGGCGATGACGCCCGCGGGACGCCTCGGGCCAGAAGTCGATGAAGTCCCGTTCCGCGGTGCGGGCCCGGAGCTCCTCCAGGCCCAGCAGGAGCCCGAGGGTGAAGGCGGTCGGCTCGCCGGCCTGCGCCGCCGACGTCCCCCACTGCCGCAGCTGCCCCTGGGCGACCGTGGCGTCCTGGTGGGTGCCGAGCAGCTCCTGGATCTGCTCGGCCAGCCTGGCGAACGCCGCCGCGTCGGGCCCGAAGACCGCGCCGGCCGTCTCGGCCGCGTACCGCAGCCGCTTCGCCTGCTTGCGGGCGCTGTGCAGCTGGATGTCGCGTTCGTGGCCGGGCGGGGTGGCCAGGGCCGTGTTGACCTTGCGGGTCAGCCGGTTGTCGGCGCGTCCGACCAGCTTCGGCAGGACAACCCTGGCGGGCTGCGCGGCAAGCCCTCCCGGCCCTCCCGGCTGTGTGGCGGACGTCTCCAGCAGCCCGCGGACCAGGTCTTTCAGGTCCGTGACCAGGGTGAGGTAGCGCTCGCCGCGCAGCATCGCCAGCGCCTCGGTGCGCGCCTGCTCCTGCCCGGCGAGCAGCTGGCTGTCGATCACTTCGGCGACCGGGCCGTGCACCAGCTCGGCCGGCAGCGACGCCACCCGTCCGTCGAAGTACTCGACCATCACCTCGGCGTCGCGGGCCGGGGACAGCGCGCCGGCCAGGTCGCGCAGCTCCCCGTCCAGGTGGGCCACGCGCGCGCCGTCGAACAGGGGCGCGAACGTACGCAGCGTGCTGCGGAACCGGCGGGTGGCCACCCGCATCTTGTGGACGGCGTCCGGGACGTCGAGGCGGACGTGCGGGTCGGCGGCGAGCAGCGCCTGGACCTGGGCGGCCAGATAGGCCCCGACCACCTCGCCCACCGGGGAGCGCGGCCGCAGCTTGCCGGGCGAGGGCAGCGCCTCGGTGCGAGGCTGTCGCGCCAGCGCCGGGCCGAGCACCCGGGACAGCTTGGACGCGTCCGGGGACGCCGACGCGCCCGCGGTCGTGAGCAGCGCGCCGACCTCGTCCAGCAGGCCGGTGTCACCGGTGCCGATGTGCTCGACCTCGATCTCGTGCCACCGCTGCCGCCGCCCTCGCGCCGGCGGTCCCTCCGCGCCTTCCGCTGGCTGGGCCGCTGGCTGTGCTTCCGCCGCATCCTCCGCCGGCCGCTCCCGCCGCTCCCGCTGTTCCCGGCTGGCCGCCGCGCCGAGGGTCCAGGCGCTGACCTGGTCGTCGACCACTTCGGCCCGGTCGGCGCCGGCGGCGTCCCGGAGCCGGACAAAGGTACGGTCGGTCACCAGCCGGGCCACCGGCCGCAACGGCGCGTCACGCAGATGGACGCGCACCAGATCAACGAGGTCGTCCGGTGGCGTCAGCTCGTCCGGTGGCGTGCCGGCCGCGTCGAGCGGACGCTGGATCTCCTCCCGTTCGCCGGCACGCAGCGGCAGCTTGAGATGCCATCCCTCGTCGTGCCCGCCCGTCCGGCGCCGTAGCGTGATCTTGTTCTGGGTCAGCCGGAAATCGTCGGAGTCGTAGTAGACAGCCTCCAGGGCCACCCGTTCCGGTTCGCTGACCGCGGCCACACCCGGCAGCTGTTCCAGGGCGGGCAGCACGAAACCCGGATCGACGGCAAACTTGCGTTCTATTTCCCTCAGCCTGCCGCCCACGGTCACCCTCCGTCATATTCACTTGATGCGATCGCCGCTCATGCCCCTGCCACGGCCGCATCCGGACGGTCCGACGCGACCGGGGTGGCCAGCTGGCCTGGACGGCACGGCCGCCCGGGACAGCATCGACCGCGTCCGGCGTGCCGCGGCGAAACCATCGTTGGCTGTTGTTCATTCCATGTTAAACACATGACAGCCTGGCGGTTTTTCCGAGTAGCGATCACGATGTGGGCAGCCAGGAAACTCTGCCGGCCAGTACGGCATAACCGACAAAAGCAACGATGTCGATCAGAGCGTGCGCCACCACGAGCGGGCCGACCCGCCCCCGGCGTTGATAGATCCGCCCGAACAGCAGGCCCATGACCAGGTTCCCGGCGAAACCGCCGAGCCCCTGGTACAGATGGTACGAACCGCGCAGCACCGCGCTCGCCGCCAGGGCGGCGCGCTCGTCCCAGCCGAGCCGGCGCAGCCGCGTCAGCAGGTAGCCGACCACGACGACCTCTTCGAGCAGCGCGTTCTGCACCGCGGACAGCACCAGGACGGGGATGCGCCACCACACGTCCGGCAGGCTGGTGGGGACCACCGTCAGGTTCGCGCCGGAGTGCCAGGCGAGCAGGTACAGCCCGAGCCCGCCACCGCCGACGACCGAGGCGAGCCCGGCCCCGGAACGGGCGTCGCGGGCCAGCCGGCCACGGTCGAGGCCGATCGCGGCCGGCCCCCCGCCGTCCCGGGCGAGCAGGTGCAGCGCCAGGAAGGCGGGGACGACCGCGGTGACGATCCCGGTCAGCTGCAGGGCGAGGTCGAGCCACGGACGCCCCGGGGCCGCCGACGAGTTCAGCTCGGCGACCTGCTGGCGGACCGGCCCCGGAGCGGTCAGATCGCCGATGTAACGGACGAGTGCCCACAGCCCGGACGCCCCCAGCGAGACGCCCAGCACCAGCCACACCTCGTGCGCGAGCAGCCGCCGCCGGGCGCGCACGCGACCGGTGTCGTGGTCACTGCCGTGCCCGGCACCGCTGGGGCCGCTGGGGCCGCTCCCGCCGCTCCCGCCGCTCCCGCCGCTTTCCGGTTGCGCGGCGTCGCCAGGCTTCGTGGCCGGTTCGTGCCGCGGCTGTCCTCCCAGGGCTGCCCCGGCAACGTCGCCCACGTGTGCGCCGGTGTCCGTCCGCGCCGCTGCCCGCCCGTCGCCAGTTAGCCTCACCCGGCGAACGTAACGGCTCCGAGCGAACCAGCCGACCGGGCCGGCAGCCTACGCACCGGCCCGCGCCCGGCGTCACACCCGCGCCCGGCGTCACGCACGCGCCCGGCGTCACGCACGCGTGGGCCAGGGCGGCGGGCCGCTGTCAGTGATGCGGGTCGCCGCCGGCGGGTTCCGGGTCGGCGAACACCCGCAGCAGCAGGAACAGCGCCGGCAGCAGGACGGCCACCCCGCAGCCGATCGCGATCAGCATGGCCCGCAGGTTCGGCGCGGGTGCCGCGGCCGCGGCGGCGGCGACCTGCCCGACCACCAGGTCCGGGTACTGGGCGACGGCCCAGCCCCACAGCACCCCGGCCACCGCGAGGCCCGCCGCCAGCCGCGCCGCGGTGTAGTGCCGCCGCCAGACCAGGACCAGCGCGCCCGCCCCGCCGCACACCGACACGGCCACGAACGGGACACCGCGGGTGGGGAACCGCTGCGCCACCACCGGCGCGTCCCGCCACAGCAGCGGCAGCAACGCGGCCGCGAGCGCCCCCGCGACCACCGCGCCACCGAGCGCCCGACGCCGGAAACCGGCCACCAGATGCTCGCTCCCCGGCCGCCGGGACGCGTCCCGGCACAGGTAGACGGCGGCGAGAAAAGCGGTCGCGGCGACCGCGAAGGCGCCGGCCAGCAGCCCGAACGCGCTGGTGAGCGGGGCAGCCGCGGCATCGCGGCGGCCGACGCCGCTGGCCATGGCCGCGCCGCACACGCCCAGCATGAACGGCGTGACCGTGGAGGCGGCCGCGAACACCCGCCCCCACCAGTGGTCGGGGCCGGCCGCCCCGGCACCGTAGGCGCGGTAGACGTAGGCGCTGCCCCGCAGCACGATGCCGACGAGCGCCAGCGCCATGGGCAGTTCCAACGTGCTGCCGAGCACGCCGAACGCCTCCGGGAACCCGGAGAACATCGCCACGATCACGAAGATCAGCCAGACGTGGTTGGCCTCCCACACCGGGCCGAGGGCGGCAGAGATCAGCGCCCGCTGCTCGGCGGCGTGCCGCCCGTGGGCGAACAGGTCCCACACCCCCGCGCCGAAGTCGGCGCCGCCGAGCAGCGCGTATGCCGTCAGCCCGCCGACCATGACCAGCAGCAGGGCGTCCGCGGCGGTCATCGCTCCACCCCCGCCGGCCGCGCGGGTCCCGCCGGGACGGCGTCGTCCCTCCCCGCCTCCGGTACGGCATCCGCCGCGACAGCGCCGTCCGGCGTGCTGCCAGCCGGCGGCCCGTCAGCCGGCAGCCCGCCAGCCGGCAGCCCGCCAGCCGGCAGCCCGCCAGCCGCTGGTATGTCGGCCGGAAGCGCACCGGCCGTGACGGCACCCGCCACCTCGGACGTGGTCTCAGATGTGGTCGGGGACGTGTTCTCGGGCGTGGCCTCGTAGGTGGGCCCGCCGGTGGCCATCCGCCGCAGGATGAGCACCAGCGCCGTTGCCAGCCCCAGGTAGAGCAGGAGCGTGCCGCCGAAGGCCCAGCCGAGGCCGGGGCTGTGGGTCACCGCGTCCGTCACCAGCATGCGGCCGTAGACGATCCAGGGCTGCCGGCCGCCCTCGGTCACCTCCCAGCCGGCCAGCATCGCGATCATAGACGCCGGCCCGGTGGCGCCCGCCGCCAGCAGCCAGCCCCGGCCGGTCGGCAGCGCCGGGCGGACGCCGCGCCACCGGCGGCGCGCCGCCACCACCGCCACGGCCACGGCCAGCCCGACGAGCGCCGTCCCGAGGGCCACCATCGTGTCGAAGGCAAGGTGGACGATCAGGGCGTTCGGGCGCTGCGCGGGTGGGACGGCCACAAGGCCCGTCACCACGTGGTCCCGGCTCCAGCCGGTCATCAGTGACAGCAGGCCGGGGATCTCGATGCCGTGCCGGACCTCGCCGGTGGCGTCGTCGTAGATGCCGCCGAGGGTCAGCGGCGCGTGTGACCGCGTCTGGTACAGGGCCTCCATCGCGGCCAGCTTCAGCGGCTGCCGGTCCGCGACCACGCGCGCCGCCCAGTCCCCGACGACCGCCTGCAGCGGGGCGCAGGCGAGCACCGTGACCAGGCCGACCCGCAGGCCGCGGCGATGGTAGGCGTCCCGGCGGCCGCGCAGCATCCCGGCCGCGTACACCCCGGCGACAGCGCCGCCGGTGCACATCAGCGCCGCGAGCAGCATGTGGATCACCTGTGCCGGGGTAGCCGGGGACAGGAAGGGCGCGAGCGGCTCCGCGCTGACGACCCGCCCGCCGGCCTCGCGCACGCCGCGCGGGACGTTCATCCACGCGTTCGCGGTGATGATGAACAGGGTGGACAGGGTGCCCGCGACGGCGATCGGGACCATCGTCAGCCAGTGCGCCCGCGGGGACAGCCGCTTCCAGCCGTACAGGTACAGGCCGATGAAGATCGCCTCGATGAAGAACGCGAAGCCCTCGAGCGTGAACGACAGGCCGAGCGCTCCTCCGTAGCGGGCCATGAACGCCGGCCACAGCAGGCCGAACTCGAAGGACAGCACCGTCCCCGACACCGCGCCGACCGCGAACAGCACGGCGAACGCCCGCGCCCACTTACGGGTGAGGGCGAGCCAGACCGGGTCACCCGTGCGGATCCAGCGGCGTTCGGTGTACAGCAGCAGCCAGGGCAGGCCCACCCCGAAGACGGCGAAACAGATGTGGAAAGCCAGCGAGAAAGCCGTCTGGCCACGAGCAAGATCTGTGGACGCGGCGAGGATCATGCACGATCCCTCCTGCCTCCCGTCCCACGACGCCCACCCGGAGCCCACGCGAGCGAGAGAGCATCTCGAAAGATCTTCTACGTTCTGTCAAACTTCTACGCTTTGTAGAATACGAGACGTCCGCCAGCGGCACCCGCCACCGGCAGCAGGTCACACCCGGACTCCCGATGGGGGCACAGAACTTCGTGGCGCGTCGTACAGTGAGATACATGGCGCGTCTTGGTGACCTTGAGCGGTCAGTCATGGACGTGCTGTGGGACGTCGACGTCTGGCTGACCGCGCGCGAAGTAGCGGCCCGGCTCGACCACGAACGCAACCTCGCCTACACCACGGTCCTCACGGTGCTCGAGCGCCTCGAGCGCAAGGGCTTCGTCCAGCGGGAACGCGCGGAGCGCGCGCACCGCTACCGGGCGTCAAGCAGCCGGGACGCCGTTGTCGCCGAGGCCATGCTCGCCGCCCTGGACACCACCGAGGACCGCGGCTCGGCGCTGGTGCGCTTCGTCGGCTCCGTCTCCCCGGCCGAGGCCGAGATCCTGCGCCGGGCCCTCGCCCCGCCGCCGGATGCCGCGGCCGGACGCGACGAGGCGGCCGCCACCGAGGCCGATCTCATCCCGACCGGTCTCATCCCGACCGGTCTCACCTCGGCCCGTCCGGCCGCCGTCACCACCGCCGCGGACGGCCTCGCCATCGGTGCCCTCGGCGGGGCAACCGGCGCGGAGGCCGCTGAAGGCCTCTCCGACGTGCCAGAACGCGTCGGCGCCGGGAGCACCCGCGTCACGGCCGCCGTGTCGGAGATCGCGGGTGCGCAGGCCTCGAGCCCGGAGGCCACCGGCTCGTGACCTCTGCACCGGACGCCGTACCGGACGCGACACACGCTCAAACCGAACCTCTGTCCGCGGGCAGAGGTACTGTTCACCCGCTATGACGACCGCGGCCATTCTCGCTCTGTTCGCAGGCGTGCTCGCATGGCCCGTTCCCCGACTGCTCGCCAGGGCGCGCTGGCCGTCCCGCTGCCCACGATCCGCGATCGTGCTGTGGCAGGCGATCGGCCTTGCCGGCGGGGTGTCGGCGCTGCTCGCGGTGATCGCGTTCACGTTCGCGCCGCTTTCCACCGACCTGCCGCTGGGCGTGCTCGACCACGCCGGCCACGTGGCCGCCGGCGAGCCTCTCGCCGGGCTCGGCTGGATCAACGTGATCGGGCTCGGGGCGGCGTCCGCGCTGGCAGCCCGGCTGTTCGGCGTCCTCGCCCTGTCCACCGCGCAGACCCTGCGGCATCGCCGCCGCCACCGCCATCTGGTCGACCTCGCCGGCCAGGGCCATCGCGATCACGACACGGCAGCGGCGTCCTCAGCCCAACCGGGAAGCGCCGGGGCATGCCAGCCGCCGTATGAGCTGCCCGCCTGCGCCGGAAGAATCCACCAACGCGGACGGCTGCGCGTCCTGGACCATCCTGTGGCGGTCGCCTACTGCCTGCCCGGCGTCCGTCACACCCGGGTCGTCGTCTCCCGGGGGCTGCTGGCCGCGCTCGCCCAGGACGAGCTGGAGTCCGTCCTCGCGCACGAGGAGGCGCACGCCCGCGGCCGGCACGACCTCGTCATCCAGCCCTTCGTGGCCTGGCAGCAGACCTTCCCGTTCCTCCCGCCCGCGCGCGACGCGACCGCCGCGGTGTCCCTGCTGGTCGAGATGCTCGCCGACGACACCGCCGCCCGCCGCACCAGCTGCCGGACCCTGGCCCGGGCGCTGGCCCGGCTCGGGGTGGCCCGCTCCCCGGTACCGGCCGGCGCGGTCGGCATCACCGGCGTCTCCCATGGCAGGATGATCCGCTCATCGCGGGCGAGCGGCCATGGCAAGGGCCTGCGAGCCCGA
>NZ_CEVIVC010000005.1:50173-55191 GCF_982290645.1 Protofrankia sp. CiP1_Cm_nod4 | reverse complement strand
CGGCTCGGCGGTGGACGTAGCGGCCAGGGCGGCCAAGGTGGCACGGCAGGCCACCCGGCTGCCCGGCATGTTCACCCCTCCCCCATCCATGCCCCGGTGATCGCACGCATCTCGCGCCTGCTGGAGCCCACGCGCCGGGCGCCGCTGTGGGCCCACATCGCGATCTACCTCACCGCCGCCGCCATCTGTGCCTTCCCCGTCTTCGTTCTGCTGGCCACCTGACCGGACAGGCCCGGACGGGGCAGGCCCGTTCCAATCCGAGCTCATGCGTTCCGACCTGAGCCCGCGCCTTCCGGCCTGACTCAGCGGTGGCCCGGTTCCGGTGCCGCTTCTCGGTCCACATCTGCGGCCTCTGCGGCCTCTGCGGCCCCTGCGGCCCCTATGGCCCCCATGGCCACCGCGGGTCAAAGCCAGATGGATCACGCCAGCGCCCCGTGGTACGGCCTTGCGCGACCTGCCGGTCATGCCGGCCATGACACCACCACGACACGTTACGCTACTCATGGTTGACAACCATGTACTGAGAGTAATATCTTCTGACTTGCGACCCAGACTGGGTCAATTTCGTCCAAATATGGACACCTAGTTAATCGCCACTGTGAGGCATACTTTGCGCAAAATCACGACGGCTCTCCTGGGGGCCGTAGTCCTGGCCACCGCCACCGCACTACCCGCCGCGGCAGCCGGATCCGGAAATACCACGGCAAACTTCGACCTGACCGGGGGAACGCTCGACATCAGCGTGCCGGCCGGCCCGGTCACGCTCGCCACGGGAGCAGTGACCTCGTCCACGCTCAGCGGCCAGCTGGGCTCGGTAACGGTCACCGACAACCGCAGCGTCGACCCCGCGTCCTGGACCGCGTCAGTCTCGGCGACACCATTCCAAAACGGGACGCACACTCTCGCCGCCTCGTACGACACCGGCGTCGTCACATCCACCGGAATCCCGATCAGCCAGTGGACGATCACCACACCCCTGACGCTTTCCACGACCCCGCAGAACCCGGTCGTGCTCAACCCCACATGGCCTGGTGGGGGCGACAACACGGCCACGTGGAATCCGACCATTACCGCGACCATTCCCGCAGGGGCGATCTCCGGAACCTACAGCTCGGTCGTCACCCACTCGGTCATCTGACGGAGCGTAATCCACCGTGCGACGTGTTCTGACCACACTCGCCGTGCTTGTGGCCGGGATCCTCATCCCGGCCACAGGTGCGCTCACCGCACCCGCGCGAGCCACGGATTCCCGACCGGGAAGTATCGGCATCCGGCTGCTCGACGCCCCGACCAGCGAACAGGAAAACCCGCGGGCACGGATCTACATCGTCGACTACCTGCCGCTGGGCGCCGTGATCCATCGGCATATCGAAGTCACCAACAAAAGTGGTTCGGAAGCACGGCTGACGGTCTATCCGGGCGCGGCTTCGGTCGAGAACGGGACGTTCAACGTCGCCGCCGGACACACTCACAACGACCTGACCACCTGGATCAGCCTGAGCCCTGACACCCTGATCCTGCCGCCTGGCGCCTCCGCCCCCGTCACGGCGACCATCACGGTCCCCCGCGACGCCTCCCCCGGAGAGCGTTACGCCGGGATCTGGGCCGAGACCAGCAGCACGGTCGCGTCGCAGGACACGCAGGACACGCAGGACAAAGGCATCGTCGAGGTCAACCGGGTCGGCGTCCGGGTCTATCTGGCCGTCGGACCAGGCGGGCCCCCAGCGCCTAACTTCGCCATCGACTCGCTGACACCGGAACGTCTGCCCGACGGGCGGCCGGTCCTCACCGCGCAGGTCCACAACACCGGCGGCCGGGCTCTGGACATGAGCGGCGAACTCACCCTCACCGAAGGCCCCGGCGGCCTGAACACCCGGCCATTCCCAGCCAAGCTCGGCACGACCCTCGCCCCCGGCCAGACCGAACCGGTCACCGTGGTGCTCGACAGCCAACTACCCGACGGCCCGTGGAAGGCACGGATCCACCTCAAAAGCGGACTCACCGAACAGAGCGCCCAGGCCACTGTCACCTTCCCCCGTCACCCCGGTACGCCCGCGCCCGTAAAGACAACATCGACAGCCAGCAGGAACTACCTCACAGGCGCGATCGGCATCGCCGTACTGCTGCTCGCAGCCCTGGCATTCACCATCCTGCGCCGAAACCGCCGAGCGTCCCGGACCCGGACAACCGCGGAATCCTGACCAACCTCGATTCCTCCCCCGGAGCTGGCTGAAGACAACGAGAGCGGAGCAAGATTGATCCTGCGAGTGGCCTGTCGTCGATATCGCTCGCAGATCATTGATCGGAGGACGGGCAGGCGGGCCCGGTGCCGTCGGCGAGTGCACTCTGCTCAACCGGTCGTGGCACCTGACCGGTGACACCGACATCCGCTTTCTCCAGTAGAAGGCGGACGCGTTCCGTCCCGGCCCCGCCGTCGAGATGGTCTCCCCGTTCGAGGACACCCGTCACGGGACCACGGAAGCAGCCGGCACACCGTTCATCAGCTTCTACACGCCGGACGAGATGCTGGCGCTGGCCCGCGAAGCCGGCTTCAAGGACGTCCGACACGTGTCGGGAACCGCGCTCGCCGAGCGCTACTTCGCCGGTCGGACCGACGGCCTGCGCCCGTCAACCGGAGAGGACGTGCTGGTAGCCACCACCTGAACCAGCTCAGCCCACGCCAGCAGGTAGCACAAGTGCTATCCTGGAAAGGTGAATGAGATAGGGCTTCGTGAGGTGCGGCAGAACGCCAGCGAACTGGTGCGGCGCGCCCAGGCCGGCGAGCGGTTGACCATCACCGTCTCCGGCCGGCCGGCGGCCGTTCTCGGCCCGATGACCCCGCGCGCATGGCGACGCTGGGACGACCTCGCGGATGTCTTCGCTCTGCCGGCCGACACCGACTGGCCCGGTGATCGCGACCTCGTCGACGGCACCGTCACAGACCCCTGGGAAGATCGGTGAACCGCGGCATCCTTGACACCAGCGTGCTGGTCGCCACCGATGTCGCGCCGATCCCCGGCGAACTCGCGGTCAGCGTCATCAGCATCGCCGAGCTTCAGTTCGGCGTCCTGGTCGCGAAGACCTCCGAGGTCCGCGCGAACCGACTCACCCGTCTCAGCGCACTGCAACGACGGTTCGACCCGCTACCCGTCGATGATGCCGTCGCTGACAGCTACAGCCGGCTCGCTGCTCGCGTCGTCGAGATCGGACGCCAACCGCGCGCCCGGACGATGGACCTGCTGATCGCGGCCACCGCGCACGCCCACGAAGCCAGCGTTTACACCCGCAACGCCGCCGGCCTCGCCGGCCTCGAGGACCTCATCGACATCATAACGATCTAGAAGTCCAGGCTGCCCACCACTCCGTCGCTCACCGCGCGGCAGGCGGCGCCGCACCGCTCGCCTCAGAGCGCGGCCCGCCAGAATGCGGCCGATCGTCGGCAGGAGGCGCGCGGCAGCTTCACCGAAGCGGCCTGATCGGCTGCTGTGGCGGGCCGTCGGACGAGCAGGCTCGAACGAGCGTCGAGAAGGTAAGTTCGCCTGACTGACATACTTCCCTGGACGCCCCGGTTCCTGCCCGCGGGGTGCGGAGATCCGTGACGGCGGCGTGCTCGGCTCCAGCCAGGGCAGGTCTGCTGGGGCTGGTCCCATCATCGAGGAAAGGCTGGTCGCATGGGCGTGTCGGTTGAGACCCTTTCGCCGGGAGACGGCAAGACCTTCCCCGGGAAGGGGGACACCGTGCAGATTCACTACGTTGGCACCTTGCTCGACGGCACGAAGTTCGACTCGTCCCGTGACAGAGGCTCGCCGTTCGTGACCCAGATCGGCGTCGGCAAGGTGATCAAAGGGTGGGACGAGGGGGTCCCTCAGCTGTCGCTCGGCCAGAAGGCGGTGCTCACCGTCACACCCGACTTCGCGTACGGCGCCCGCGGCTTCCCGCCCGTCATCCCGCCCAACTCCACTCTCCGCTTCGAAGTGGAACTGCTCGGCATAAATGCCTGAAAGGGCGGTCCGTACAGGGGGGATACCAGCACCGTAGCCGGGCTCTTCGGACGACCCGGCGGCAGGCCGCGGGCAGCATCTGATCACTGGTACGCACGAGGTGCTACCCCGGCAGGGCGGCAGGGAGCGCGCGGCCAGGCGGTAGCCGGGTCCGCCCGATCCGATGGTCCACTGCCCATCCGCACGAGCGGCGACGTGCGCAGCCCGCATGATCTACTACTATAGTAACGCTGTTTTGACGTTAGAATGACGTCATGAGCTCTACCGAAGAGATCACGACCAATCTCACCGTCCGAGCCCTCCCGGCTCGGGTACGCGCCACCCTGGCTGCCCGCGCGAAGGCGCGCCGGCAGTCGCTGAACGCCTACCTGCTCGACGTGCTCAGCCGCGAGGCGAGTACCCCGACCATGGACGAAGTGCTCGCCGACATCGACAGCACCCGCGCCTCCATTGGGCTCACAACGGACGACGCGGTCGTCGCCGTGCGCACGGTCCGTGATGCGGAGGATGCACGGTGGGGCTGATCGTCGTCGACGCGTCCGTGATCGTCGATCTGCTCGCCGGGGACGACAGCCCTCGGCGCAAGGCGGCAAGGGACCGGATCGTCGGCGGCGACGCCTCCTACGCCCCTGCCCACCTGGACATCGAGGTCATCTCGGCGCTCCGCGGCCTGGCCCGACGTACGCGCCGTCTCGCCGAGCACACCCCGACGCTCATCGCCAACCTGATCCGCCTGCCGATCCGTCGTGAACCGCTCGGCGGACCGACCGCTCAACGCGTCTGGGAACTGCGGGAAAACATGACCGCCTACGACGCCGGCTACGTCGCGCTGGCGGAACAGATCGACGCGGTCCTTCTCACCTGCGACGCCAAGTACGTCGCCGCGGCCGGCCCCCGCTGCGCCATCGAACTCATCACATAGACATCAGCGGAATCCGGCCCTCACGCCACAGAACAAAGCGGACACCGGCAACAAGGCCGCGGCGACGAGAGCCGGTCAGGCGCTTCACGCCTTCG
>NZ_CEVIVC010000005.1:46188-49582 GCF_982290645.1 Protofrankia sp. CiP1_Cm_nod4 | reverse complement strand
ATCCGCTTCGTCGATCTGACTCAGATGCAGTCCCACGACCTCACCGTAGCCGACCGCCTGACGCGGAGCGTCACAGCGCTCGCCACCCTGGTAGAAACCGGCGACCCGGCCGACGGGCTGACCGTAGTTGCCCCTCACCACGTCAGGCGGGGCTACGACTGATACGGGGCTCGCGGTCCGGCGCGTTGTCAGTCCGCGGATGCCGGCTCGGCGGGCCGGGGCCGAGCCGTAAAGAAGCGGATGATATCTTCCGCTGCGGTTGGAGACAGCATCATCGCCTGGACTCGCGCGGACATCTCGGCGATCGGACGGGTCCTGGTGAACATTTCGTGTTCGTACGCCCGGATCGCCGAGTGCGGGCCGGCGGGGTTGGCAACCAGTTCGCGGGCGAGTTCCGCGGCGTCAAGCATGGCCTGGTTGGCGCCCTCACCGACCGGCGGCATGAGATGCGCGGCGTCGCCGATCAGGGTAACGCCCGGCTGGCTGGCCCAGCGTGTACCGATCGGCATCGCCTCGATCCGGCGCGGCGTCACCGCGCTGTCGCTGGCTTCGATGAGTGCGGTGAGGCCTGGATCCCAGCCGTCGAACATGTCCAGCAGAGCACGCTTACTACTGATGTGGCGGTCCTCCGCGCGCAGGGACGCCGCGACTCGCAGACTGCCGTCGCCGCTGCGTTGCGCCGCCAGGATCTGGCTTACGCCGACGCACCACAGGTTCCCGGGACCGACCAGCTCGGCGATGTCCGGGTGGCGCCGGTCGACGTCGCTGATGGTCAGCTCAGCCAAGGTGGCGACGTAGGTCAGTTTCGCGTCGGTCAGCAGCGACCGAACTATCGATCGTGCGCCGTCCGCGCCGATGAGGATCTCGCAGTCTGTTCGGCGGCCGCCCTGAAATTCCAGCCCGAAGCCCCCGTCAGGTCCCGGTGTCGCCGCGACGAGATGGTGCCCCCATACGACCGCGTCGTATGGGAGTGAATCGAGCAGAAGTTCACGCAGTGCGCTCCGGTCGATCTCGGGTCGTCCGGCGAACGAGCCAGGCTGCGGCTTGTGGTGCAGGAGGGTCCGGCCGGCCGGGTCGAGGATGCGAAGTTCCTCGCCCTCGGGTCGCGCCGCAGATCGGAATCGGCCGGTGAGGCCCGCTTCCGCCAGGGCATGTTGCCCGGACTCCGGGTGCAGGTCGAGCGAGCCGCCCTGTGATCGGGCCGATCGGCTGGCCTCGCGCTCGTACACCACCGCATCGATGCCGTGTCGGTGCAGGATCCGGGCCAGGGTCAACCCACCGAGGCCGCCACCAGCGATCGCTATGGACATCATGATCGACTTCATTAACGTACGATGTATCTTGTGAGTACACCGTACCTTAACCGAGCGCACCCGTACCTTAACGAGGTGGAACCCGTCTGGGAGCGGCCCGAACCGCGAGCGCGAGCGGCGCCGGTGCCGTTGAACCGCGAGAAGATCACCGCTACGGCGATCCGAGTGGCTGATGAGCATGGCCTCGATGGGCTGTCGATTCGCAAGATTGCCAAAGAGCTCGGCGTCGGTCCGATGCGGCTCTACAACTACGTGGTCAACAGATCCGAGCTGCTCGATCTGATGGTCGACGCTGTCTATGCCCGGATCGCCGAGGCCGGCCGGCAGTCCGACTGGCGTGCCACGGTCCTGGCCATCGCCCACATGACCCGGGTCGCCGCCCTTGAACATGAATGGTTTTCCGACCTACTCGGTGGTAGGCCACGCCTGGGTCCGCACGCGCTCGCCGTGGGTGAATCGACCGCGGCGGCGCTCAGCCAGGCCCCGGGCGTGCGCGATGTCGCCGACCTGCAGCGGGCCACGGGAACCCTGAGCGCCTTCATCATCGGCGCGCTGCGCAGAGAGGTCACCGAGCGGCGCACCGCCCGTTCCACCGGCACCAACGAGGCCGCCTGGCAGGCCAGCCTCGGCCCCTACCTGACCCGTCAGCTGGAAACCGGCGAGTACCCCACCATCGCCCGGCTCGTCGTCGACGGCGCCCACCTCGACGCCAAGGAAAATTTCGATCGCAACCTGACCACCATCCTGGACGGCATCTCCAGTCGTCCCTCCAGGTGACCTCTGCTCGCAAGCCGTGGCTGGCCGAGCACCGGAACGCCTGGTACCGCCCCGGCACTGCGGCTCGTCACCCGCGGACCCAAAACCGGGCGGTACGTGTCAGATGGGTGCGGACCGTCCCGTCCCACTCCATCTTTCCGAGACTGGCTGGTCCAGCACCATCCCGATCAGCAGCGCCAACGGGTCGTTCGTCAGCAGTTCGTCCGCCTCGTCGATCTGACTCAGATGCAGTCCCACGACACAACCGTAGCCGACCACGGTGCGGCAGCTGCCGCACCGCCGGGATCGCCGCACAGGCGGTCGCGGACGTGGGTCAGCTTGAGCTGGTAAACGAGTTTGACAGCGCGGCCGCCGGGTCCACCAGATCCACCAGGCATAGCGGGCGCACCGGGTCGGCCCGGCCGACATGGACTCGTTCCAGCTTGCCACGAGTGTTGCTGTCAGATCTCGCCATCATATTGCGCATGGCGCGGACGATCACGCTTCGGCTCTCGGACGAGGCGTACGAGGCCGTCAAGCGGTATGCCGAAACCGACGAGGGGTTCCGCGTCAGGCTGGGCGAGGGCCAGTGGACGCGACAACACCATTTGTGATCTTGCGATCCTCCAGCCAGCTAGACTATGGGGCAGCGTCGAGCCGAGGGAGTCGATCGTGAGCGTCGAGGCGTCCGAGCTGGTCACCATCCCCCGCGTGGAGCTGGAGTCGCTGCGAGCCGAGGTGCGGCGCCTGCGGCTCGAGGTCGGCCGGACAGTAGCCAGGGCGCGCATCCAGGCCGACCAGGGTGCTGGCGACGATGCGCCAACCTTCTCCCGCAGCCAGCTCGCCGAGGTATGGGGAATCGGTGAGTGATCGCCTCGTACGATTCCCGGGAACGTCCTGGCAGGAGATTGATGCCTTGCCACAGGCATTGCGGTGGGCGGTCCAGCGAACGATCTTTCACCTGCTCGACGAACCTGTTCCGGCACTTGCGGATCCGTTCCCGATGGATGACCCGTTGCCGGGGTCCTACGAACTCCACCTGCCGTCCGACGGCGTGACCGTCTGGTACACAGTCACTGCACACGAGGGCCAAGAGATCATCAGCATTCAGTATGTCCGGCTGGACACCTGACAGGGACGGACACGCCGCCGAGAGCACCGAGCACAGCGAGTCACTGGACCACAGGCCAGCATCGACGCCTCGACCGCACTAGCAGTCATAAAGTTACGGGGTGTGACACGAGTGCGGGCACCGAGTGCGATAACGTCGCGACCGCAGAGTGCCTGACGAGCGAGCCCGTCAGGTCAGGCGGTTCCTGCCTTGG
>NZ_CEVIVC010000005.1:34239-45298 GCF_982290645.1 Protofrankia sp. CiP1_Cm_nod4 | reverse complement strand
GTCGGCCTCGGCAACCTGGCTCAGGTGAAGTCCCACGTCGCTACCGTAGCCTCCGCCTGACCACGGGTCTCGCAGGTGGCCGAGCATCCCACCTTCCCTGATCTGAGGCCGAGTCGCCGCGTCGCACCGACACCGGTGGGCGCAACGGAGCCGAATTCAGCGCAGTCCGTGCTCGTCGGGAAGGTCGGCGGCGACCAGATCCGTATGGATGAAGTCCTCGCCCTTGAACAACAGCGGTTCCCGTCGTTCAGCCGCAAGCGCATAGGCGAAACAGTCACCGAAGTTCAACCGGGCGGGACTACCGCTCCCCCTGCCGAAGTCTCGGTAGGCCTGCCGGGCGAGCGTCGCGTGCTCGGCCGTCACCGCCACCACCTCGATGTCCGCCACTCTTACCAGTTCGTCGAACCGGCGGCTCGCAACAGGGTCACGAGCCGAGTCGACGACGACCGCCGCCTCCACGTAGTTCACGGCAGACATGGCGGTGTCCGCCGAGACAAGAGCCGCCGCGTAAGCAGCCGCGTCAGGCTCGGCTCGGATGATAGCAACGAGGGCGGACGAATCCACGATCACGCCGGCAGCCCACGATCATCGTAGAGGTCGTCGATGCCGAACCTGCTCCCAGCAACCGCACCCGCTATCTGGCGGCCAAGAGCGACAATCCGCTCAACTCGCTGCTCGCCCGCTTCTGGGCCGGCCCGCATACGGTCGAGACGTTCGCGAATGGCCGTGGTCACCGCCGTCGCGATGCTCTCACCGGTCAGGTCAGCCAGCTCACGGCCAAGCCGCTGCGCCTCGTCGTTCTTGATGTTCAGCGCCACCGCAACCACTTCCACCATGGAGGCAAAATTTTCCTCCATGGTACCCCCCACGGGACGATCCGCCCCGCCTACCCCCGGCTCCTCGATTGTCCTATCGAAGCGCCGCGCGCCGATCAAACGATGCGTTACCAGGAAGACGCGGACCGTCCCGTCCCACTCCATCCTTCCGAAACCCGCTGGTCAAGAAGCATCCCGATCAGCAGCGCCAACGGATCGTTCGTCAGCAGCTCGTCCGCTGCCTCGATCTGGTTAAAGCGCAAGGCTCACGGCCCTGAAAGTAGCCGGCTCGGGCGGCCCGCCGGTCAGCGTGCCGGCTGACCGGCTCCACGTCATCGCCGAGGACTCGACGTGTGGCCCGGCCAGCTCCGGCAGGTCGGCCTGACGGACACTCCGGGATCCCGGTGGTCGCCGTATCGTTGGATCACGGCATGGTTCGCGGCACGTGCGGGTCACGTACGGTCCGAGCACGTACGGTCCGAGGAGGTGCGATTCGTGGCGACGAGCGGGGCGATGCTGGGCGCCCTCGGATTCACCTGGGATCGGTCCATGGTGAGCCGGGATATTCCGCGGTTCTCGGTCGAGCGCGCCGTCTGGCGGTTCCAGCGGTCGCTGCCGGAGTACGTGTGGGACGCGGCGGTGCTCGAGGGCAACCCGTTCACCTACCCCGAGGTCCAGACGCTGCTGGACGGGATCACCGTCGGCGGACGGAAGATCAGCGACGAACGTCAGATCCTGAACCTCGCCGAGGCGGCGAGCGAGCTCGGCCGGCTCGTCAGGACGCACGATTTCCGGTTGTCCAAGGAGGTCTCCGACAGGCTCCAGTTCCTGCTCGCTCGAGACGAGGCGCTGGAGTCAGGCCATTTCCGCGGTGAGGGCAGCGAGACCCTCACCCCTGGCGTCAGCCTCGGAGAACACGGCCGTTACCTACCGCCCGCCACCGAGCACGGCGGCGGGAACCTGCGCCGCATCTTCTCTCAGGGGCTGGAGTTCCTCTCCACCGAAATCGACGACGAGTTCGAGCAGGCCGTCGCCTATTTTCTCTTCGGCTCGCTGCAACAATTTTACTACGACGGCAACAAGCGTACCGCGCGCTACATGATGAATGGTCATCTCATGTCCCGGGGAATGGATGCCATCAGCGTCCCGGCCGCGCGCCGCCACGAGTTCAACACCGGGATGGTGGACTTCTTCCTGCGCAAGGACGGTACCGGCATGTTCGGCTTTCTGACATCCTGTCGGCTCGCCGCCGACAAGGGGGTCCTACCGCCTGGCGACGAGTAGACACTCACCGCCAGGCGGCCGTTCGCCGCTGTCCTGGCTGTGGCACCCGACGGCGCCCGGCCGCTCATCCGCCGGTCGCCTCATCCGCTGGTGAAGCTATCCGCTGGTGACGCTGAGGACGATCTTTCCCTGGATGTGGCCCTGCTCGGCTCGTTCGTGCGCGCGCCACGCCTCGGCGAGCCGGTGGACACTGTCGACGGCGACCCGGACGGCACCGGAGTCGAGCAGTCCGGCCAGTTCGGCGAGCTGGCGGCCGTCGGAGCGGACCTGGCCGCCCAGGAGCCGGATGCCCCGCCGGGCCAGGTCCTCCTCGCGGTAGTCGCCGAAGAAGACCGGGCTGAGCACTCCTCCGTCCCTGATCGCCGGGGTGAGACGGTGGCCGAGCGGGCCGCCGACGGTGTCGAACAGGTGGTCGACGCCCTTTGCCGCGTCCGCGACGTCGGTCGTCGTGTAGTCGATGTACTCGTCGGCCCCCAGCCCGCGCAGGAAGTCCTCGTGACGGGTGGACGCGACGGCGATGACCCGGGCGCCGAGATCGCGGGCAAGCTGGACGAGGAAGTGCCCGACGCCGCCGGCGGCACCGTTGACCAGCACGGTGCTCCCGGGGGTCACGGCAGCGTGGTCGACGACGTACTGCCAGGCGGTCAGGCCCGCCATCGGGACCGCCGCCGCGTGAACGTGGTCGATTCCGGCCGGCCTGCGCGCGAGGTCACCGACCGGCGCGGTGGTGTACTCGGCGTAACCTTTCGCCGCGCCCACCGTCGTCGGGAAGCGGAGCAGGCCGAAGACCTCGTCGCCCTCGGCCCACTCGGTGACGCCGGGTCCGGTCCCCACGACAACACCGGACACGTCCGTCCCAGGGGTGAACGGGAACTGGACCGCGGGCCGCATCGACTCGGGTATGAGGCTGAAGCCCGACCGCGCGTACCAGTCCGGCGGGTTCACGCCCGCGGCGTGCACCCGGACGAGAACCTCGCCCGGGCCGGGCTCGGGACGGTCCACATCATCAAGCTGGAGCACGCGGGGCGGACCGGTGCGATATACGCGAACGGACTTCATGGCGGGTCACCTTCCCTGGAGTCCGACGGATGGAGCAACGTCCGGAGCAGTGCTCCGAATATTAGACGGAACACTGCTCCGATTGCCAGGGAGGGCGCGTGAGATGACCGCTCAGCCGAGTCCGCCCGGTCACCGCGAGCGGCGCGCCGACGCACGCCGCAACTACGACCACATCCTCGTCACGGCGCGAGCCGTGCTGGCGGAGCAGGGAGTGCAGACGTCGCTGCGCGACGTCGCCCGCCGCGCGCAGGTCGGCCCAGGGAAGACTGCAACTCGCGGGGACATGATGTGGCTGATTCAGAAAAATCCCCACCAGCCCCGGAAGACGGCGGGGAGAAATGCCTGTGAGCTGAACGGCCGGCGGGCACCCCGTCAAGCGCGGGGAGCGCAGGACACACTCACGACCACTTCCGCACGACGACCGTCACTGCGTCCTCAACGATTGAGCTACTCCGGCACCATCCCGAGCCGATCCGGTGGATGTCTTCGTCGGGGAAACGGCAGAGAACCATCTCACCGCCGAGCGCGGCATCGGCCACGAACTCCAGCCGCTGTCGGGTATGGGCGACGCGGCATACATCGAGGACTACACGGTCTTCGTCAACAAGGACGGCTTCTGGGTATCGGTTGACCTGGTACGTGCCAATGACCCGCGGAAAACCGCGGGCCGCTCGAGGACCTGGCGCGCACGGCGGTGGCGCCGTGGCGGCTGGTGCCCGGCGGTGTCGACGGCGTCGAGGCGGGCCCGGATCCAGGCTCTGATCGCGGCTTCCGACGCCGCCGGGTCCACCCGTACCAGCACCCGCCAGATCGTCACCGGGCCTGGGATCCGCCCGGCGATCCCGAGACCGGCGCGGGCATCCGCGGGGAGGTCGGCGGTCCATTCCCCGATCGCCGCGAACGAGCGGGCGCCGCCGAGCATGGCGCACACCGCGATCGTCAGGAGCGCGGCGAAGGGGGGTGACGCACTGCGCGCCGTGTAGCGGGCCAGCTCGTCGAAGGGATCACCGAAGCCGTTTGCCAGCCGCCGGCTGGCGAACACTGTCTCGCCCGCAACGGCGGTTCAGCAGCTCGTCGGCCTCGGCGAGCTGACTCAGATGCAGTCCCATCGTCGATTTCCCTTCGACGGCCAGCCAGAGCCTTCGATCGTGCACATGGTGGGCCACGGTCGCCGGTTCACCTACCCGCCCAAGGTCAACACGGGCGGACGTCCCGACTCCACCTCAGCATCCGAGTATCGACGCGTAGCGTACCTAACGAAGCCTAACAAGATTTCGGTAGCCTTACAACATCGTGCTAGGCTCGCGTCAGGCTCTCGGGAGGCGATGGCATGGATGCGGACGGACTGGCCGAGATCGTTGTCTCGCTTCGCCGAATCGGCCGGGATGACACAGGTCTTGAGGTCAAGCTGGCGTCAACCGACAAGTTGCCGGGTGAGACCATACAGACACTTTGCGCATTCGCGAATACGCCGGGCGGCGGCACCCTGATCTTGGGCCTCGACGAGGCGCGCGGATTCGCGGCGACTGGGTGCGCGCATGCCGCGAAGCTCGCCGCCGACATCGCGGGGCTGTGTCGGGACGGCCTCGTTCCGCCGCTCATGCCTCTGATCAGCCTGCCGGAGCTCGAGGACAGGACCCTTGTCGTCGCCGAGGTGCCGGAGCTCAACCCGGCGGACAAGCCCTGTTATCTCCGGGGCAAAGGGCAGCCTAACGGCTCGTACATCCGCATCTCGGACGGGGATCATCGACTGACGTCGTACGAAGTAAGCCAACTGTTGATCAACCGAGGCCAGCCGACTTTCGACAAGGAACCCGTCGAAGAAGCAAGCAGAGCCGATCTGCACGACGAACTCGTCGCGGACTATCTACGGGACCTTCGCCGGTCCCGACCGACCTTGGCCCGCCGGGAAGACGAAGATCTACTTAGCCGGTGCGGAGTGCTGGTAAGAAGTGCACTGAGTGAAAAGAAGCTCGTGCCGTCCCTGGGTGGACTGCTCGCGCTGGGCCGGGATCCACAGGGTTTTGACTCACTGCGCGGATGCGCGATCACGGTGACCACGTACCCTACACCACGCAAGGGCGAGCCCGGTCCAGACGGACAGCGATTCCTCGATGACAAGATTCTTGAAGGACCAGCACCGATTCTTCTCGCAGAAGTTTTTGACGTCCTGAACGCCCGAATGAGCCGGCGCGGAATAGTGACGGGGATTGGCAGGGAAGATCGCTGGGAGTATCCACTGGAGGCACTTCGTGAGATCTTGGTCAACGCTGTAGCACACCGCGACTACAGTCCGATGTCCCGGGGGACACGCATCCATGTCGAGATGTACCCCGATCGCCTCGAGGTAATTTCGCCCGGTGGGCTCTTCGGGCCCGTCACCATCGACCGGCTGGGAGACGAGAGCATCGCATCTGCTCGTAACCGGGCGCTCGTCGACATCCTCGAAAATGTTCGTTTCCACCGCGATCGAAGGGCCCTGTGCGAGGGGCGGGCGACCGGTATCCCCACAGTTCTGAACAGCCTGCGTCAGGCTGGGCTCGTACCGCCCAGGTTCAAGGACAACATAAGCGACTTTCGAGTCATCATGCCAAACAGGGCCTTGCTCGACGAGAGCACCCGGGCCTGGCTGTACTCGCTCGGGCAGCCGGGCGTCTCTCCAACACAGGAGATGGCCCTCGCGGTACTTCGGACTGGCCGGGCGCTGACGAGCGACGAGTACCGAATCGAACTCGCGGTAGACAGCAAGGTCGCTCGTCGAGAGCTGGGGGATCTTGTCCAACGAGGTGTGGTCAGAATGGTCAACCAGCGCCGATGGGCAAGGTACGTCCTTGACGACGCGGCCGAGAATCCACACCCGACACTTTTCTCTGAACTCCCTGAACACGAGCCGCGTCACCAACACGTGAGGACCGGCCGCAACAGGGATACTCGTAAATCCATCACACGGAAACAACGTGTTCTGGAACTCCTGGCCGTCGAGTCGCCACTGACCCGCGCGGAGATCGCCGCCCGCCTTTCCTTGGGCGATCGGCAGGTTAGTTACGAGCTGACCAAGCTGATCGCCGAGGGACTGGTCGCCAGAACAACCGCCACCTACAGCGACCCTAATGCCGCGTATCGCCTCACGAGCGAGCCGGTATGAGTTCCACGCCGTTTCTTGAAGCCGGCCGGCCTGATCGAGGGGCGGCACAGTGCGACGAAGCCATCCCGAACTGACTCCGGTCCCGCCAGTCCCGGGGAAGACAGCGACTCGCGGGGACATGACATAGCCGATCCAGAAAAAAGCCCCGCCAGTCCCGGAGGACGGAGGGGAGAAAGTATTGGCCACGATACCGGTGCACGCTCTGGCCCGTCAAATGCTGACGCGGTCGCCCATTGTGGTGCTTCGCTCCGGCAGCCCGGCCCGCGGTGTTGGCGGGATGATTCGGCCTCAATGTCTCACCGCGACCCGACCTTCGTTCCCACGACGCACCCACCCAGACCGCTGCCACTTTCCGTTGTCGACGACACACGGATCTCGAGGCGACGTCCCGGTCCGCTCCTTGTTTACCGAATTTGCCGGTCCAGCACCATGCCTATGAGTAGCGCCAACGGGTCGTTCGTCAGCAGCCTGTCGGCCTCGTCGAGCTGACCGAGGTGCAGTCCCACGTCATCACCGTAGCCGACCGTGCCGCGGCGGCCGGCAAGCCGCCGGTCAGACTGTCGCGATCATGATGAGATGATTATCTGTCATTCTCTGCCTGACTGTCATTCGCCGCGCTAGTGTCATCCACTGACAGATATACATTGAGTGACAAAAGAGGGCCGGGATGGATCGGAAGTGGTTGGCGCTGGCCGGCGTCGCGGTGGCCGTCTTCGCCGTCGGCGTGGACGGGACGGTGCTGGCGGTGGCGTTGCCGACGCTTGCGGTGAAGCTGCATGCCTCGGCCACAGATCTGGTGTGGTTCTTCCTCGGCGTATCTGCTGACCTGGGCCGTGGCGATGCTGCCGCTGGGGTCGCTGGGCGACCGGTACGGGCGGCGCCGGGTGATGATCGCCTCTCTCGCCGCCTTCGGGGCCGCCTCGGCCTGGGCTGCCTGGTCGGGCTCGGCGGCCATGTTCATCGCCGCGCGCGCAGCGGGCGGAATCGCCGGGGCCGGCATCGTGGTGATGGCCATGTCGGCAGTCACGGTGATGTTCGCCGAGGACGAGCGTTCCCGGGCGGTCGGCGTGTGGGCGGGCGTGAACTTCCTGGCCCTGCCGACCGGACCGATTCTGGGCGGCTGGCTGCTCGACCGGTTCTGGTGGGGCTGGGTCTTCCTCATCAACGTGCCGGTCGTGGTCATCGCGCTGGTCGCGGTGGTGGCGCTGGTGCCAGAGTCCCGCGGGTCAGACCGGGGCCGGCTCGATCTCGTGGGGATGACTCTGTTCGGTGGCGGACTGGCCGGGCTGGTCTACGGGTGCGCCGAGGCGGGCACCCGTGGTTGGGGTTCGGCGGTCGTGAGCGCCGCGCTGCTGGCCGGCACCCTGCTGCTGATCGTTTTTGCGCTCTGGCAGCGTCGCCTCACCCGCGGCCTGCCCGCGGCGCCGGTGTCGGCTCGGGCGCGGGAGCCGCTGGTCGACATCGGCCTGTTCCGCATCCCCGAGTACGTCTGGGGCACGGTCCTGGCCTTCCTGTGCTCGTTGGCGATGATCGGGGTGCTGTTCACCCTGCCGCAGTATTTCCAGGCCGTGCTCGGCGTGGACTCCATCGGCTCCGGCCTGCGGCTCCTCCCGCTGCTCGGCGGGCTCGCCGTCGGCGCGACCGGTGCCGAGCCACTCACGAAGACGATCGGCGCGAAGGTGGTGCTCGTCGGCGGCTTCGCGGTGCTGGGCGCCGGCCTGATACTCGGGTCCGCGACGAGCACGGGCAACGGTTTCGGGTTCGTGTCCGCCTGGACCTCGATCACCGGCGCCGGGATCGGTACGGTCCTCGCCACGGCTACCGCCGCCGCGTCGCAGCCGCCGCCGGTCAGCCAGGCGGGTGGCGAGGCAATGATCGACGCAGCACGCGCTGACACCGTTGTCGAAGGGAGCGAGTAATTGTCGCGGGAGCGGCCATCGTGGAGCCAGACGCAGACCATCGCGCTCAAGCAGGCGATCCAGGCGGCCGCGCTGCGGCTTTTCGCCGAGCGAGGATACGCCGAGACCACGGTCAGTATGATCGCCGAAGAGGTCGGGGTCGCGGCGCGGACCTGCTTCCGGCACTTCCCGACCAAGCCCGACATGGTCCTGTGGGACGCCGCCGACTACGACCTGCTGGCCCACTTCCGCGCCCGCCCGGCAGGCGAGGGCGTCATCACGGCCTTCCGCGAGGCGCTGCGCGCCGGCTACGCCACCCTGAGTCCCGACCAGCGTGCCCTGGAGCAGCACCGCACCGAGCTCATCGCCGCGATACCCGAGGTCCGCGCGGCGCACCTGGATCACCTCACCTCCGCCACGCACGAGTTCACCGTGGCCGTGGCGGAACGGGCCGGACGCAAGGCGGACGACCCCGACGTCGTCGCGGTCACCGGCGCCATCATCGGCATCATGATGATCAGCCAGCTCGACACGTCCAGGCGACCCGCGCCGTCCTCGCCGCATCAGGACCCGGTCGTTGCGATCGACGACGCCCTGGCCCGGCTGCAACGCGGATTCAGCACACTCTGACCGGAAATGGCAGCAGCGGAACCACCGGCGGCAAGAAGAGCTCGCGGCGGCGCGACGTCGATTCCGCCGGTCCCGGAGCACGAATCGGCAGGCGGTCCCGCCCAGGGCGGCGAGCAACCACGCTCCGGCGGTCCTGCCCCGAGCCGGCGGGCAGAACCCTGATGGCCGCGACGTCGGCCTCATGTCCGCTGAATTGTCCGGTGGTCGGCTGTCAGCCCTGTTGGGTCAGAATTCCGGCGCGTGTTCCTGAGCGTCCAGCAGTTCGTCGCCGTGCTGGAGTGTCCAGTCGCCGAGCGCCTTCATGGGGCCGTCGACCAGGCTCCGTCGAGCCGCCAGCTCGAGGAGGTCGCGGGCTTCGTCATCGGGCTGGGGTTCGCGGGCTTTGATCCCGCCTCCGCCGTTCCCCGCGTCCCGGCATCGTCGACAGCCAGGCCGGATGAGGAGACAGCCGCTGTCCGACCAGGACGCGCCCGCTCGGTGGACGGAGCGATAACCGGGTGAGCCGGACGCGGCGGATGGGAGCAGACTTACCGCATGAGCCCCAGCAGTCGTGGCCGTAGGAGCGGGCGGAAACCCCCCACCAGGAACAACAGGACCAGGTCACGCCCCACCGCCGTGTCACGTGTGCCGGACACGCAGGGCACGTGTGACTGCCCGGCGTGCTCGGGCGCCGACGGGCTGGGGATGGTCGTCGGTGAGCTGACCACGAACGGGGAGCTCCTGCTCACCATCGACGATCCGATGGAGGCGGAAGTCCTTGGCGCGACGCTGGTCTCAGCCAGCGACCTGATCGGCGAGGACGCCGAGGAGGCGTTTACGCAAGGGCTCGTCCCGGCGTTGGAGTCCACGGGCGCCGTGGAGGCGCTGGCGACGCTGCTGGCGATCGGCTCCGTCTCGCCGGGCCGTCTCGGCGCGGCCGCGAACGACGCCGCCGACCGCCTGGCCGAGGCCGGCATCACCCGCCCGGTATGGGCGGACGAGCTGCAGGCACCGGTGACCGCCGATGGCTTCCAACGCCTGGATGACGACCAGGAAACGGCCTCGATACTGGTCTGCTCGTTCCATCGGGCGGGGCGGGGGCACGCCGTCATCATCAACGTTGACCGCAACGACTGCGGCGCCGCCGCCGACGTTCTCTTCCTCGACGCCGACAAGCTGCCCGAAGCGGTCGAAACGCTGCATGCCGCTGCCAGCTCCGAGGGCGTCCGGATCAGGGCCGAGAACCTCAGCCCGGAGGAGTTCCGCTGGCAGGCCGAGAACGCCCTCGCCGCGCGGGCGGTACACGACGCGGGCGACGTCGCTCTCAACCTGGCCGAATTCCTCGACGACGAGGACGACAGCCCGGCCTATCCGGCGCTGGCGATGCTGCTACGGGCCCGGCTGGCGACTCTGCCGGAGCCCGGCAGACCACCCGCGCCGCATCCCACCGACGACGAGGACGACATCGGCCCCGACCTGACGCGGCTGCTGATCCCTGGCGGCTTCGAACTGGCCCCGTCCGACGTCGCGCCGTCGGCGGCGCTGCCGGCGAAACGGAAGAAGGCGGCCGGGCCAGCGCCGGTCTATCAGATCAAGGTCGTTCTGCGTGGCACGAAACCGCCGATCTGGCGACGGCTGGAGGTGCCTGCCGACATCCGGCTCGACCGGCTGCACACCGTCATCCAGGCCGCGTTCGGCTGGTACGACACCCATCTTCACGTCTTCGAGACCCAGTATGGCAGTTTCAGCAGCCCCGACGCGGATCCGGGCTACCGCGCCGAGGCCGCGGTGACGCTGGAACAGGTCGTGCCCACCGCGAACGACAAGATTTTTTATACCTACGACTTCGGTGACAGCTGGGAACACGACATCCTGCTGGAGAAGGTCCTCAGCCCGGATCCGACGGTGCGCTATCCCCGCTGCACCGGCGGGCGCCGCGCCGCCCCACCGGAGGACTGCGGCGGCATCTGGGGATACGCCGAACTGCTACAGGTGCTGAAGGATCCCGACCACCCCGAGCACGACGAGAAGCTGGAATGGCTGGGCGTCGACAACGCCGTCGAGTTCGCCCCGGAGCGGTTCGACACCGTGGCGGTCAACCAGGCGCTGTCCGCCATCCCCTGACGCACACCGTCGCGCACGTCGAAACCCTCGTAACGCAGCGCCATGGCGACAAGATCGGTGATCGCCTCCTCGTCGTCCACGACGAGGACCCTGAGCGGATGCTCCATCCACCCAGTCTCACCCGT
>NZ_CEVIVC010000005.1:4396-34179 GCF_982290645.1 Protofrankia sp. CiP1_Cm_nod4 | reverse complement strand
TCCCGCATCTCCCGCATCTCCCGCATCTCCCGCATCTCCCGCGTCGGGCCGGTCATCCAGGCCCGACAGCGCCGGGAGCGGACCGGACAGGTGCGGAGGAAAGCTGCCCCGAACGGTGTGTATCCGATAGGGAAGCCCTGTTGGACGGCGCGGACGCGGCGGCGGCAACCTGGCCGGGGAAGCCGGCCGAACAGGCCAGCCGGCCGGTGGCGTCGACCGTCAGCCAGGCCCATCCCTGCCGGGCGAGATCGGCGAGCAGGGCCGGCGCGGCGTGGCCGGCGGCCAGGGCGGCCGTGGCGTAGGCGTCCGCCAGGGCGGCCGTGGCGTAGGCGTCCGCCCCGACGACGGTGACCGAGGCCAGCGCGCTCGCCGGAGTCCCGGTACGCGGGTCGACGACGTGCTCGCCCCGCTCCGAGACGCCCGACGTGGCGACGGCGAGATCCGTGCCCTCGACCACCGCGACGAGCCGGGCCCGCTCGAAGGGGTCGGCGATCCCGGCCCGCCAGGGCCGGCCCGTCCCCGAGGCTCCCCGGACCAGCAGGTCCCCGGCCGCGTTGACGCAGTGGTCCGGGGCGCCGGCGTCGGTCAGCGCCCGGGACGCCGCGTCCGCCGCCCAGCCCTTGACCAGGCCGGTCGGATCCAGGGTGCCGTCCGCCCGCCAGGCCGGGTCGAAGCTGCCGCCGGTCCGCTCCCGGCAGGCGTCGGCCAGCCGGTACACCTCGCGGACGTGCTCCGGGCAGTCGTCGAGGCCGATCTCGCCGCGCCGCAGCCGGGAGACCCAGGAGCCCGGCAGGAAGGTGCTGAAGTCCTCGTCCGCCCGGTGCAGCACCGCGGCCGCCGCCGCGATCGCCGCGTCCAGTTCCGAGGGGCCCAGCTCCGCCGCGCCGCGCGGACGGCGGATGTCGATGCTGACGACCGTGCCCATCACCGGTTCGGCGTGGACCCGGCCCGGCCGGCTAGGCACCGGCCCGGTCCAGGGCGGACTGGACGGACTGCGCGTAACCGTCGCTGGTGTAGGAGGCCCCGGAGACGGTGTCGATCCGGGCGCTCTGGACGTCGAGCACCTCCTGGCGCAGGATCGGCACCGCCCAGTTGTTGATCTCGATATCGCGCCGCTCCCGGTCCGGCAGCCGCAGGGCCACCACATCAGTGATCGTCTTTCCGCTCAGGACGACCTGGACCTGCACGAAGCCGTAGCGGGTGCGCACGGCGTCCCCCGTCACCGTCCGGGTGGTGGCCGTGCCCGACGAGCCGCCGGCGGCGGGGCTCGACGGGACGGATGTCGCGCCGCCCGCCCCGCCCGATCCGGATCCCGCGGGCCGGCCGCTGTCGTCGGCGGCGGACCCGTCGTGCCCGTCCGAACCAGCGGATCCGGAGGCCTCATCCGCCGGATCCGGAGCCGGGACACCTCCCGCCGTAGCGGGCCGCTGGCCCGTACCGGCCGTGGCCGGCGCGACGGCGAGCGCCACGGGCCGCTCGCCGGGCCCGGTCGCGGCCTTCGCGCCGACCACCAGGCCGACGGTCGCCAGCAGCGCGGCAAGGCCGAGCCGCGCCCGGTGGGATTTTCCGGCGTTCTCGTTCATCTCAGCGTGAACTCCTCAGTGTGGATCTGCTTGCCGGACAGCCCGAGGCCGCGCAGCGCCCGGACGACCGCGTGTGTCATCCCGGCGGGGCCGCAGACGAAGACGTCCCGTTCGGCGACGTCCGGCACGGCCGCGACGAGGAAACGCGCCGCCAGCGGGTCGTATCCGAGGTCGCGCCGGGAACCGACCACGCGGTGGACGACCAGCCGCCCGCTGCCGACCAGCCGCCCGCTGCCGGCCAGCCGCTCGAACTCCTGCCACAGCGCGAGATCACTCGCCCGGCTGACCCGGTGCACCACCACGACGTCGTCGCCACGGGCGAGCAGCTCCTCCGTGAGCGCCCGGACCGGTCCGATCCCGCTGCCGCCGCCGACGAGCAGTGTCCTGCCCCGGCTGGCGTGCTCGGCGGTGAAGTGCCCGAACGGGCCTTCGGCCACGACCGGGGTGCCCGGCCGCAGGTGGGCGATCGCGCGGGAGTGGTCGCCGGTGGCCTTGACCGTGATGCGCAGCCGGTCCGGTCGCGGCGGGGCGGACAGCGAATAGGGGTGCGCGCTGACGAGATGCCCGCGGGCGGCGAACCGCCACAGCAGGAACTGCCCCGCCACCGCACCGAGACGATGCAGGTCACGGCCGCGGATCCAGACCGAGACGACCCCGGGCGCCTCGTGGACCACCCGCTCCACCGCCATCCGGTGCCGGCCGACGGCCACGGCCGGCAGGACCAGCCGCCAGACGACCAGGCAGCCGGCGACCGCGAGGTACATCCCCTGCCACAGCAGCCGGTTGACCGGATGGCCGACGAAGTCCGCGCCGGTCGCCGTCTGGTGGGAGTACGCCAGGAGCACGGCAAGGTAGGCGGTGAGGTGCAGCAGGTACCAGGCCTCGTAGGAGACGCGCCGCCGGACCGCGCGGGCGCTGGCCACTCCGACGGCCACGAACAGCAGGGTGCCGATGGTCGCCTTCCACATCTCCGGATAGGTGGTGACCACCGTGACGAGCTCGGACAGCGGCTGATGATGCGTGGTCAGGCCGTAGCCCCACACCGTGAGCAGGACGTGGACGACGATGAGCAGCACGACGTTCGTGCCCAGCCCACGGTGCCAGGCCGCCAGCCGGTCGAGCCCGACCGCACGTTCGAGAACGGGGATCCGTGCCATGAGCAGGAGCTGCACGAGCACCAGGTAGGCCGCCAGCAGGCCGCTGACCCGGCCGGCCGCGGTCATGGCCGGCCCGGCGCCGCGCACGCTGGACGCGGCGGTGTCGAACCACCACAGGGCCACGACCACGGCTCCCCACACCACCAGGGCGAGCCGTACGGCGAGCCGCGGGGACCAGCGCGGGGAGCGGCGCGGCGGCACGTGCCGGCCGTGGGCCGCACCCGGCACGGCCTGGTCTCCCGGCGGGCGGGGAGGATCTGGCTGCCGCGTGGGCGCCGCCGTGCCGACGCGGGCCGGCCCGCGCGTCCGTGTCCCGCCAGCCGGATACCACGTGAAGCTCATGGACACGGATGATGACCGTGAAAGCTGGGAAAACGCTGTGAAGAGCCTCAGAACTTGCCGGAACTTCCACGGTCTTCCTACCCCGACCGCAAAAACCGATCGTAGGGCTCCCGACCGGCCGCGGGCGTCCCGACGAGATGGCGACGGCTTTCGACGCGGGGCGGCGAGGGGACCGGACCGCCGGGTCGGTTAGTGGACTGTGTCGGATGGGAGATAGCACAGCGGCGACACAAAAATACCCTTGATAACCGAGCCCCGAAGTCACCGCCTCGGGCCACGCACAGGGGGAGGCCGATCGTGCCGCGTTCTGGTTGGGACCAAAGCCAGTGGATCGACTACGACGCATACGTCCTGAACGTCTTCGCGGGAGGCAGCACGGCCTGGATCGAGTACCGCTACACGATCGGCCATGTCGGATGGCGGCGGATCTACACCGCGCCGGACTCGACCGAATCAGAAGTACTGACAATCGCCACCGCCGCCAAGGCTTCCGGCCGGCCGGTACGTGTCCGGGTGACCAACAGCAGCGGCCCCGGCGGCACAGCCGAAATCGTCGCCATCCAGACGCTGTGACAAAGGAGCTGTGACGCTATGGCCAGGATTTCACCCGGGCAGGAAGCGGAAACGACACCGTTCGGCGCCGACCTCCGGCCCTTCACCGATGGTGACTACATAGCCGCGCCCAGCCGGATCCGTCCCGACGATCTCGCGGAACCCGGGCCAACAGGCGCGGACGTACGGACCGTCGACGGTATCGACCGAGCGGCGCTCGTCCTGTGGGACGTGGCCGGCGACGAGCCGCACCCGCTGGGCGCGGTTCTGCGTCCCGCTCCGGCGGAACAGCAGAGCTGATCTTCACCTGTTCCTTTTCACCTTTCCTCTTTCTTCTTTCTGTTTCCTCTTCCTGTTTTTCTCTTTCTGGTCGGGTGAAGGCCCAGCGCCCCACCGTCCGCACCCGGCCCCGAGCTCTCATCTCATGCGGGACCACGGCCTGCCGGCCGGACGGAGGGCGGCCGGCAGGCCGTGGTGCGGGGCCCTCCTACCGGATGGGCTTCGTCCCGATGACGACGGTGGCGTTCAGTTCGTCGGACGTGACCACCTGTGGGAGCAGCCCGTTGCGGACGACGGCTTCGACGGTCCGCGCCGCCTGGCGCTCGCTGGTCTCGACCAGCAGGTGGCCGCCCGGCGCCAGCCGCTGTGGCGCCTCGGCGGCCATCCGGCCGCCGGCCGCCCAGGGCAGCACGCCCAGACGCTCTTCGTGTTCGCGACGGCGCCAGCCGCAGCGGTCGGCCGACGAGCCGCGACAATGGTCACTGTAAGGATGCGATCGATGACCTGACAGAAAGGGTCTTGCGATCGGGCTCACAACGGCGCACTCTTGTAGCTGTCCGGTCGGGTTGTGGTTCTTCCAGCGTTGGTCTTGACGACGGACGCAGGCAGACGTCATCCCGACCCTGCTGGCGGGTATCCACACCCGCTGTTGCCGTGGAGGAGCGCAGGTGCCATGAACGCCATCGACTGGGCGGAAGCCCCAGGGTCGGGGCGTCTCAGGCTTCCCTCCCGCCCGGCCTGCAGATCCGATTGGTTGCCACGGTCACGCGTCGGCGGGACGTAGGTAGTCGATCACGCGGCGCTCCGGACGACGATCGTCATGGAGCGCGAGCCCTTCTCTGGATTCATTGCACGCCTGACGCTGTCAGGCGGTCTTTTCGTCGCTGTTGTTTCCGCGCAACGGGAGGTGATCAGCGTGGCCACTGTCACGACTAACCTGCTCAGCACCCCGCTGGAGGATCCACGTGTCGAGCGGGTGCGCCGCACCGCCCTCGCCGCATACGTCGACGGAAAGATCAGCTTTGCTCAGGCGAACTCCCGTGTCCGCAAGGCGCTGGAAAGGTTCCACGTCTGATCTGACCGCCGTACGCACGACCGCCAACCGGCCAAGGTCCCGGTCAGCAGGTCCAGCCGAGCCGAGCCGATCCGATCCGTCGGCAGGCCGGGGAAGAACGCACCCGCCAGAGCGGTCTCGTTCTTCTTCCGCCCCGCCCGGCGGACGGCATCAGCGACCCGCTGTGACGAGTGGAGTTCTCTACACCGCCACTGCGGCCGTTCGGAGTCACTGCGGCCGTTCGGAGTGCGACTCGTGCTGGGGCTCCCGCTCGTGCGCGCCGCCTGCCACCCGGTCCCTGCCCAGACCGAGAATCCCGGCCGCGACCAGTACCAGGGAGGCGACGAAGGCCACCATCCGCGGTCCTTCGGGTGCCGACTCGTCGAACAGGGTCAGCCCGAGCATCACCGGCAGGAAGGCCGATACCCCGCTGGTCACCGGGAAGGCGATCACCGCCGCCCGCCCCTGCAGTCCCCGCTGCTCCAGGCCCAGGGCGAGCACGGAGAAAACGATCAGGACGTACGGGGTCGGGGTGGCCAGCAGGCGGGCCAGCTCATGATCGTCCAGGTAGAGGCCGATCTGACGGGTCGCCAACGTCGCGATCGCGTAACAGGCCCCCGCGGACAGCCCGAACAGCAGGGCCGCCCGGGCAACCCGCTCCGCCCTGCCCGCCTGGTTCGCCAGCCAGGCGCCCACGGCCGTGAACGTCAGCCCGCAGGCCAGGAACAGCCCCATATCATGATTGCTCGCCGGGTCACCGAGTTCGGCGCCGCGGCTGAAGGCAAAGGTGAGCAGGACGATTCCGGCAACCATGGACGCCATCCCGCGCCAGCCGGCCCGGCTGATCCGCTCCCCGAGGAACCGCCGGGCCAGCAGCGCGAAGACCACCATGTCGCCCGCCATCAGCGGCGCGACAAGGGCCACCGGGGCCACCGACAGGGCCAGCACCTCCAGCAGGAACGACCCGGCCTCGACCGCGAGCCCGAGCAGCCACAGCGGGCGCACGGTGAGACGGAGCAACAGCCCGAGCCCGAGCCCGCCGCCAGGCGGTGCCTGCCGCGCCGCGACAGCCTGGATCATGGGGGCCATCCCGTAGAAGGCCGCTGACACGACCGCGATCGGCGCGCCGACGGCAAGCGCGTCGTTCACGCGCCGCCCGGAATCCGGCCGAGGTGCGTACGTGCGCCACCGCTGCGTCCCACGTCTCCCACCATCCCACCTCCGCTGCCACGCCACGCCCGTACGGGCTGTCTCCTACCAGTCCTACCAGCCATTACCGAGCTCGACCTGACTGAGCGCGGCGCCGAACGCCTGCTCCCAGGCGTCCGGCGTACCGACCACGCGGACCGAGGGCGGCTTGGTGCGGTCCAGCGCGGCAAGCACCGACCGGCGCAGGGACGCGGTGTCCGCGGAGGTCACGTCCGCCCGGCCCCGGTCGAGTTCGAGCTGGAGGTTGTCCCGGCCGTGACCAGGCACGACGTCGAGCAGCAGGAGATCGCGCCCGATCACGCGGGCCTCGCTGCAGGTGTCCCCCGACGAGGTGACCACAAGATCGCTCGCTGCCATCAGCTCGGGGATACGGTCGGTGAAGCCGAACGGGATGACCTGCTGGCGCGTGCGCGCCAGTCCCCGCAGCCGGGCCTCGAGCGAGGTGTTGCGCCCGGCCACCGCGATCACCCACACACCGGCCTCGGCCAGCGCCCGGGCACCGTCGACCAACGGGCCGAGGCCCCAGGAGCCCGACATCAGCAGTACGCAGCGCGCGTCGGCGGGGATGCCGAGAGCAGCCCGGGCCGCCACCTGCGTCGGTGGGTCGTAGAAGGGCTGGCGCACCGGCGTCGGGACGACGGCGATCCGCGCCTGGGGATGGAACCGGCGGACGAACCGCGCTGCCGTGGCCGAGGTGACCAGGTACAGATCGGTGTTGTCGTGCACCCAGAGCCGGTGGACGCAGACATCCGTACAGAACACCGCCGTGATCATGTCAGGATGCTCGGGCTTGATCCGGCTCGCCGCCGCGGCCCCGGTCGCGAAGATCGACAGAAGCAGCTCGACCGGCTGCTCACGCAGCGTCGACGCCAGCCTGGGGACGAGGAACCGGGACGCGACCGCCTCGATCACCCGCGCCAACGGGCCGCCCGGCCGCATCTGCGAAAAGTGCACCGCGTCGTAGAGTCCCGGCACGGCCAGCATCCCCCGGAACACGGCCTCCCCCATGGCCCCGGCACGGCCGCCCATCATGCGCAGGGAGTCCAGCGTGCGGGTGGAGAACCCACGCAGGGCCAGCGAGTGCGCGCAGGCCTGCGCCATGACATCGTGGCCCATCCCGAGCGAGCCCGACAGCAGCAACGCCCGCTTCCCAGCGTGCTGGGGCTGCCGGGCCGGGACCGTCACCGGGCCACCCGTGGGGCCATCGGCCATATCGTCGATCATGACTTACTCGGACGATGCCGGGACGCCGACGCCGTCGGCCGCCTGGCGGGGTGGTACCGGGACCACCTGGTCACGGGTGGGCCGCCGGTCGGCCAGATACCACTCGACGTACTGCCGGACCCCGTCGGCGAACCGGGTGGTGGGACGCCAGCCCAGCAGCGCCTCGGCCGCCGCGTTCGACACCGGCCGCCCCCGGAAGTCACCCGGCCGCGCCGGCACGTGCTCGATCCGGACGCCGGGGACATGGTCACGGACCGCCTGCGCCATCGCCAGCACGCTGACCCGTTCGTCGCCTTCGAGCGCGATCGTCGCGTTCCGTGCGGAGTCGGCCATGGCGAGCACGTGCGCGTCGGCCAGGTCACGGACGAACACGTAGTTACGGAACTGCTGGCCGTCGCCGGCGATCGTGAGCGGCTCCCCGTCGAGCGCCTTCCGGAGAAACCGGGCCAGGACCAGTTCGTCGCGCATGCCGGGGCCGTAGGGAATGCCGTAGCGCAGAATTGTGAAGTCCACACCATAGGTCTGCTGATAGCTGTGGAGCAGCAGCTCCGCCGCTATTTTGGTGGAGGTGTAGACATGGCCGGCGCGGGCCAGCGCGAACTCGACGTCCTCGGTCAGCGGGTGCGGGTCGTCCGGGTCACCGCCGGCCGCGCCGTAGACCCAGACGGTGCTGGCGAACAGCACCCGGCGCACACCGGCGACGCGCGCCGCCTCGCAGACGTTCGCCGTGCCCTCGACATTGAGCCGCACGGTCCGGATCGGGTCGGCGAAGGCGTGGTCGACATTGGACATGCCGGCGAGGTGGAAAACCACCTCGCAGCCGTCGAACGCACTGGTGACGGCGGGCAGGTCCAGAACGTCGAGCGCTCTGCGGTCGGCTCGTGGATCAGTCTTGTGCGTCTGTAGATCGAGTGAAATCACGTCATGGCCGGCATCGGCGAGCCGGTCCACTACATGGGCCCCGATGAAGCCGGAGCCGCCGGTGACGGCTATACGCATGGTCATCCGTCCAGAATTGTCGGTTGCGGGCCGGGTCGCCCGGTGCAATTGCCCGAGAACTGCTACGAACGATGATCACCTGGTCAGAGCTGTACCGCCAGGGCCTCGAGAGCGGAGGCGAGCGACGCAAGCACATGATCCACCTCGGCCCCGGTCATGTCCGAGTGGACCGGGAGGCACACGTGACGGGCACACAGATCCTCGGCGACCGGCAGGTTGCCGCCGGCATACGACGCGAAGGCCGGCTGCTGGTGCAGGGGTGCCTCGTACACCTCGCCCGACAGTGACACGCCGTAGCGCTCCTTGAGCTCCTTTTTCAGCCGGGCCCGTTCAATGCCCGGACGCGGCAGGGCCAGATATTTGTAGAAGTTGCCGTACCCGCCGGCCGGCACCCGGACCGGCTCGATCCCGTCGATCTGGTCGAGTCCCGCGTCGTACCGGGCGGCGGCCCGGCGGCGGACCTCAAGGAATTCGGACAACCGGCGCAGATGCACCAGTCCGGTCACGGCGTGCAGCTCACTCAGCCGCCAGGCGTAGCCCTGTTTGATGTGGACGTTGCCGAGGAAACCGGCTTTCCCCTGGTCCCGGAATATCACCGCGTCGTCCCGCACGCGCTCGTCGGCGGTGAGTATCATCCCGCCCTCGCCGCTGGTTATGACTTTGGTCGGGTAGAACGAGAACGCCGCGGCCACGCCGAAGGACCCCGCGGGGCGGCCGTCATGACTCGCCCCGTGGGCGTGCGCCGCGTCCTCGACCAGAAAAATGCCCCGTTCGTCACACAGCGCCCGAATAGCGTCGGCTTCCGCAGTGATCAGGCCGCCTATGTGCACCAGAACGACCGCCCGGGTACGCGGTGTGAGTACAGCGGCCACGGTGGCCGCGCTGAGCGCGAACGTGCCGGGGTCCACGTCCGCGAAAACCAGGTCCGCGCCGGCCCGCAGGACGGCGAAACCGGTGGCCGCGAAGGTGTTCGTGGGTATAATGACGTCCGAACCTGCCACGTCCAGCGCCCGGAGAATAATCTCAAGCGCCGCGGTGCCACTACTGACAGCAATGCCAAAAGGGGCGCCGTGGGCCGCGGCAAAGGCGGCCTCGAACTCCCTCGTATACGCGCCGAGCGTCAGCGCCCCACTGGCCAGTATCTCCGACACCGACGACGCAATCTCCGCGCGATCGGCCTCCGGGAAGACGATCCGCGCTGATGGAACCTGCATCTGCACCCCTTCAAAGTCCCGCGTCCTGTCAAGTCACCACCTGCCGGTCCGGGCACGGTGGACAGCGACGCTACCGGTTCACCCACCGTGCGGCTGTCAGGATCATCCTGCTCTCGGGCATCCTCCCCTGATCCTTTTCACGGCCGTCCGGCGGAGAGCCGCCCGCCCGGCCCAGGAATGACCACCGAGCACCCGGTTTACGTTTTAGCGTATCCATTAAATAATAGATCTCATTGCCGTCCAATACCCGTCCGACAGATACTCGTCCGGCCACAGTGGGACAAGTCACCTGGACGATCCCACAAACCGGCCACAACGGCCGCGAGTACGAATCACAACAACACGACCATGGTCTTGCGATCAGCTGACAGGCGCATTTTACGGCTCGCCGACGACCGGAGACTACCTCCTGTCACGTTTACATAAACGGACAGTAATATCGATCTTCGGAAGAAACACCCGGCCGCTGGACGTGTTCACGAGGCCGACAAGACCAGCAAGACTGGCAAGACTGGCAAGACCTTCATATCCGGCAGAGTCGGCGAGGTCGACACAATCGACACCAAGGACTGGCCGTTCGGGGGGATCCACCGCCGTCGCGGCTCGCGCGGACGAGCGGCATCCGATGCGCCCGCCACGTGGCCGCCGATCAGGCCCGACCAGACATGAGGGCAGGTCGCGGGCAGCATGAAAGGCCCCGGCAGAGGGTAGAAATGATCTGACGTACGGGGGGAACGCAGATCACTCACCGCTCTGCCGGGACGCACAGCAAGAGTATCGGGAAGGCGCCCATAAGGGGAGCAGGAACGGCCAGGACTTTGGTCCCGTCTCGAGTCCCGTCCCAGCACCGTGACACCGCCACGGACCCGTTCGTTACGGATACGAGTCCGATCGGGATATCCATGAGCACAGCGGACACGAAGGGGCTCTCGTGATCTGGCGCCGGACCTGGCCTCCAGCGGATCTCGCACCAGGCCGGGGACAGCGCGATCATTTTCGGCGCTCGGCGGCCCGGCCGCGGGAGCGGATGATCCGAAAATTCCCGAAGATCTTCAAAGCTCGACGGATCCGAGAGGCCCGGAGGGCCCGGACGCCGGGACCGCGGGCTCGGGGTGCCGCGAATCCGCCGGCCCGCGACGCGCTCGAAGGAGCCACAAGGTGACACGGAACAAGATTGTCAGAAGCCTCGCCGGTGTCGTGGAACTTGTCGACAAGGTGGAGCCCTGTATCGAGCTCCAGGACACGATGACCGGCGGCGAGGCAGCCCGCGAAATGCGTGACGCACATGTCCGCTACGCCCGGCTCGTTCATCTGGAAAAAGATCTTGCTCGATCATCGATCATCACTGTCGGAGATCTTGACAGGCTTTCCGACCCCGCCCGCCCGCTGGTGGATGTGATCGACACCTTCCAGCCGGAGATCTTCCTCGACTGGCGCGACTTCCTCACCGACGCGGTCAATCGGGCACTGCGTGACATACCAGCGGAGACGACCATCACGGTCGAGGACGACGGCCAGCCGCTCGGCGTCCTTTCGGCCGGGACCGTCCAGGCATTCGTCTCGACCAGCCGGGAGTGACCGGCGGCGGCCTCGGCCGAGCGTCACCGGCTCGCGCCGGATCGACGACCGGAGGCCGGCAGTGGGAGACGCCCGCTCGGCGCTGCGCTCCGGAGCAGAGCGGTTGACGTCGGTATTGACGCCGGCCCTGACGTGAACCCGCCGCCGCACACCGCCCAGCCAGGTGAGCCGGCCGGTGCCGGCAGGCCACACAATATGGGACCATATCGCTCGACAGTGTTCCCATATCGCACGGGAGCACCATGCGGCACCCAACACAGGAAGGCTGCTATTCAGCCATGAGAGCATCCCCGGTGTGCCGTACGGATATCGACGAACACAAACCGGGAGAACTCGGCCGGATCCCGGATCGGTGCCGGCTTTCGGCCGGCACCACCCCGTCCACCCTGCCAGTCACGCCAGGTGAGCGCATCCGACGATTCCAGCCATCGGGACCGTCCCGGTCCGTCCGATGACAGGATTCCGGCCAGACTGGATTACGACACCGTCCAGCACCGCATAACCGGAACGGCAGACCAACATGGCAGACAGAGCATGAACATCGAAACTCCCGGCTGGTTCCGGACCGCACTCGAGCGGCGGCCCGAACAGTATGCGACGGAGGTCGAGGGATGCCGGATCAGTTACCGATGCTGGGGGGAGCCGGACCGGCCGGGAATCGTCCTCGTGCACGGAGGCTCCGCGCATGCCGGCTGGTGGGACCACATAGCGCCGTTGATTGACAGCGAATACCGAGTTGTCGCCATCGACATGTCCGGCCATGGCGACAGTGGGCGCCGTGACGATTACAGTCTCCAGAACTGGGCCGCCGAGATAGTCGGCGTCGCCGAACACGCTCAGCTGGCCGGCAGCCCGATCGTGATCGGCCACAGCATGGGCGGCTGGGCATCGATCATGGCCGCCGCCAGCTACCCGGAGCGGATCAGCGGGATCGTCATCCTCGACGCCCCCGTCGCCGACGTCACCCCCGAGGAAAGGGCCGCCCGCGAGCGCACGGCGTTCGGGCCGCTGCGGGTCTACCCGACCGTGACCGAGGCGCTGGCCCGCTTCCGGACCGTGCCCGATCAGCCCAACATGCTGCCCTACGTCGTCAACCATGTGGCACGGTCGTCCATGGGCGCCGTCGAGGGGGGCTGGACCTGGAAGTTCGATCCAGGGATCTTCCGCGGCCGCCGGCCGTCCCCGCAGATCCTCAAGGAGGTGCGCTGCCGGGTCGCGCTGTTCCGGGCCGAACACGGTCTGATAACCCCGGACATCGGTACCGAGATGTACGAACTGCTCGGCCGGGTCGCGCCGGTCATCGAGATCCCGCTCGCCGGGCACCATCTCATGCTCGACCAGCCGCTGCTGCTGGTCACCGGCATCCGGACGTTGCTCGCGGACTGGCAGCACTCCGTCCCGCAGACCCGCCCGAAGGTCGGGACGAACATCGCGTAGCTGCCTGGCAGGAGCCGCTGGAACGCCCCCGGCTCCGGGCCGTCACCCGGTATAGCCGGATGACTCCGCTTTCCCGAGACGATGGGTGGGGATCAGCCCCGTCCCCGGCTCCCCGCCCCGCTTCCGCCGTGCGTTCACCGGTTCGGCGTTCACCGGCTCGGCATCCACCGGCTCGGCATCCACCGGCTCGGCATCCACCGGCTCGGCGCTCACCGGCCCGGCGCCGACAGGTTCGGCGCCCACCGGCGCGGCGCCCGACACGGGTGCCGTCGGCTGACCGGTTCCGGCGGCGAAGGACGCGACCGCGGCGATCACCAGTGTCGCGATCGAGAACACGAACACGGCGACGAGGCCGTCCGCGAACGGCCCGGAAATCAGGTTCGGGAAAAAGGCGTGCCCGGTCACGTGGGCACCACCGTCCGGCAGCGCCGCCAGTGTCTGCGGTGTGAGCAGCTGCTCCATCGGGTTGTAGCCGAGAAATGCCGAGAACAGGACGCCGATCGGCGGGAGGCCGGCCACCGTGCGCGCGGTCGCGTCCGGTACGCCCTGCGCCAGCAGGCCATTGAGCATCGTCGACGGCAGGGTCCGGGAGAGACCGATGACGATGAGTGTGAACACCAGGCCGATGGACAGCACGATGGCGGAGTTCTGGAAGGTCGCCGTCATACCGGCGCCGACCCCCCGCTTGTTCGCCGGCAGCCCGTTCATGACATCGGCCCGGTTCGGCGAGGAGAACAGGCCGGTACCGATGCCGTTGACGAACAGAATCAGCGCGAACGACGGATAGGAGAAGTTCACCGGTATGATCATGAAAAGCACGAAGCTGGCAATGACGGTGACAAGACCGCCGACCGTGAACATACGGGCGCCGAACCGGTCGGAGAGCGTTCCCGCCACCGGCGCGGCCACCAGGAAGCCGATCGTCAACGGGATCATGTAGATACCCGCCCACAGCGGCGTCTCGGCAAAGCTGTAGCCGTGCTGTGGCAGCCAGATCCCCTGCAGCCAGATGATGAGCACGAACTGCAGCCCCCCGCGCCCGAGCGACGCCAGCAGGGAAGCGATGTTGCCGGCGGTGAACGAACGGATGCGGAACAGCCGCACATCGAACAGGGGCTCGGCGACCCTCGACTCGATGACCGCGAACACGACCAGGACCGCCAGCCCGCCGGTCATCGCACCGAGCACCCAGGGGCTGGTCCAGCCCATGGTGTGCCCGCCGTAGGGCTGGATGCCGTAGGTGATCCCGATCAGCAGCGTGATCAGCCCGCCGGCGAACGTCGCGTTTCCCCACCAGTCCATCGCGGTGCGTTGCCGCACCCCGTTGTCCCGGAGCTTGGCGTAGGCCCAGAAGGTCCCGAACACGCCGAACGGCACCGATACCAGAAAGACGTAGTGCCAGTTGATGGGGGCGAGCACGCCGCCGAGCAGGAGCCCGATGAACGTACCGGCGATGCCGGCCACCACGTTGATGCCCAGCGCCAGCCCCCGCTGCTGGACCGGGAAGGCGTCGGTGAGGATCGCGGTGGAGTTGGCGAAGATGAACGCCCCGCCCACGCCCTGCACGATCCGCCAGCCGATGAGCCACAGGGCCGCCGCGCTGCCATCCATCCAGGTGAGGGCCAGCAGGACGGAAGAGACGGCGAAAATCGCGAAACCCATGTTGTACATGCGGACGCGCCCGTACATGTCCCCGAGGCGCCCGAAGGTCACCACCAGGACGGCTGTGACGATCAGGAAGCCCAGCATCATCCACAGCAGATAGCTGGTGTTGCCCGGCTGCAACGGGTTGATGTTGATACCACGGAAGATGTCCGGCAGGGCGATCAGGACGATCGAGGAGTTGATCGTGGCCATGAGGATGCCCAACGTGGTGTTGGACAGCGCGATCCACTTGTAGTGCCGGCCCGGCGCGGTGGGCTCGTCGACCACGGCGGACGGTCGTGCCGTGTCGCGGTCGTCCGCCGTGGTCGGCTCTGCATGATCCGTATCCCGCACCTGGCGCCCCTCCTCGAACGTCGGCGATGCCTCGCATCGAAAACTTGCTTAGTAAGACTAAACAAGTTCCGCCCATCAAGGAAGACAGAAAATTCCGATCATGGCATGAAGATCTCAGTTATGACAACAAGTTCACGTCACATACACAACGAGAGCTCTTCTGGGATCGTCCGATGATCAGCTACAGCAGGCGCCGCCGCAGCAGGCGCCACCGCCGGACGGAACAGGCAGCGGCGGGGCCGACGCCGACCCCGCGCGGCTGACAGCGACGGCGGTGAACAGCCGAGTGGTGTCGATATGGCCGTGCGGACATGGATTGTCGGCGGCGGCCGGTTCGGTGATGCCGCGTCGCACCTCGAAACTGGTCTCGCACGTACGGCAACGGTACTGGTACGCAGGCACGGGCTGATTTTACGCCGACCGCTCCACCGCGATGACAAATCACCGTCGCCGCGATCACGGCCCGCCCACACGCCCGCCGGTCCGGGCCGCTGGCAGCGCGACAGTGGTCCTCGCGGGACCTCGCGGGACCTCGCGCTGCCGCGGGCCCGGGTTCCCGGCCGTCCAGGCGGCCCGGCCGGGTGGCGGATTCTCGTCCGGAGCCATCTTAGGACGGGCCGGTTGCCGCCGGTCAGCAGAACCGGACCGGCTGGCCGGTCGCCTCCAGAACCGACAGCCAGAGGTCACCGGCCGGATCGACCTGGCTGCGGTGGCTGATGGCCATCGTGATCGGGACGTGCACGAACCGGCGGCGCCACCGCCCGACGATCACTTCGGTGCGGCCGGACATCGCCGCGTGCACCGCGGCATGCGAGAGCCGGATGCAGTACACACTGTCATAGGGGTTGGCCGGCACGCCGCGGATCACATAGCTCGGGTCGATGTACTTGAGGTTGACCTCCGTCTTCGCGGCGCTGAAGTGGTCCGTGATCCGCCGGGTGAGGAACTTGCCCACGTCCCGCAGCTTCACGTTGCCCGAGGCGTCGCTGCCCTGGGGCGTGTGGGGCTCCTCCTGGGCGAGGAGGTCCTGGCCGGCGCCTTCCGCGACGACGACGACCGCGTGCCCCCGCTCCTCGACGCGCCTGTGCAGGAAACGCAGGAGACCGCCCTCGCCCTCGAACCTGAAGGGCACCTCGGGGACGAGCACGACGTCCGCGTCGCTGTTCGCCAGGGACGCGTAACATGCCAGAAAACCCGAGTGCCGGCCCATGAGTTTGACGACCCCGATACCGTTGGGCGACGACGTCGCCTCGACGTGCGCCGCCCGGATCGATTCCGACGCCTTCGAGAAGGCGGTCTGAAAACCGAAACTCTGGTCGATGTACGGCACGTCGTTGTCAATCGTCTTCGGCACGCCGACAACGGCAATCTTGTCCCCGCGCTCGCGGGCGACCCGGCCGATCTCGAGCGCGCCACGCAGCGAGCCGTCGCCGCCGACCACGAACAGGATGGTGATGCTCATCCGCTCCAGGCAGTCGACGATCTCCTCCGGGTCCTGCTGGCCCCGGGACGTGCCGAGGATCGTTCCGCCGTTCTCGTTGATGGTGCTGACAAGCTCCGGGGTCAGGTCCAGCACGCTGTGGGCGTACCGGGCGATGAACCCCTGGTAGCCGTTGCGGAAACCGAAGATCCGGGTGACGCCGTAGTGGGAGGTCAGTTCCAGGACCAGGCCTCGGATGACGTCGTTGAGGCCGGGACAGAGCCCCCCGCAGGTCACGATTCCGACCCGAGTCTTCGACGGGTCAAAAAAGATCTTCCGTCGCGCCCCGGCCGGCTCGAAGCCGGGCAGGTCGTCCAGTGACACGTTGCGCCGGGAAACCATCGACAGCGTGTCGTCGAGCAGTACGCGGTCGTCCTCGTCGACGTAGTGCTGGGTCGTCCGCTTGTTGTCGATCAGCGGCGCCAGCGGCGACTCGATCCGGCAGGGCCCCAGCACCCTGACCGAAGCATCCGGGACATCGTCCATCAGTAACACGCCCTCGGCGACCCCGGGAGCGGGCCCCCGGGTGGCGGCTGGTCTGCCGGCAGCCGGCCGGCCGGCAGACCAGCCGCCGCACCAGCCGAATTTCCGACACAAAGCAGATATTCTCGAGTGAGACGCACCACGACCGTCAGATCTCCTTTCTCGCCCACTCGCGTCAAAGCGTACCGGCCGAGCTCCCGATGCCGATACGGGAGACCACAAACCACGTAACAACGGACGGCGGATGAAACCCGTCCTTTACCGGGTGGATACACGTGGGAACGGTACCCGGGCCGGCTGCCGGCGGCCGCTGGCGGCTGGGCGGCGGCCTGGCAGCAGGTCGCGGTCAGCGCCGGCCCACAGCCGGGCCGTCCCGGCAACGGTGCCCGCACGAGCCAGGAGTGAGATGACTAACGACGCGCGAAACAGGAAGTGACAAAAAAGACGGAGGGCGTGTAAGTGGACGACCTGGGCCGGCCGGGGCCCCGGGGCCGCCGCCAGCGCGGAGCACGCCCGCCCGTACCCGCCTACACCAGTCCGGCGGTCCGGTCGTGCGGGGTTCCGGCACGTTCGACCGGCCGGGCCGTCAGCACGGGCAGCCGTTCGGCGATGAGCAGGGCGAGGTCGTCGTGCAGGTTGCCGCCGACATGGCCGTGCACGTGGGAGACGAGCCGGTCCAGCGCGGCGTCGAGGGTGACGGCCGCAAGCGCGGCAAGGTGGTCGTCCAGGCGGAAGAAGGCCCGGTCGCTGTTGCGCGCCTCGATCAGGCCGTCGGTGAACAGCAGCAGCCGGTCACCAGAATCCCACCTGCTGGTGGTCACCGTGAAGTGCTCGGCGATACCGAGCGGAGGGCTGGGCTCGATGATCTGTACCGGGCGGGCGGAGCCCCCGGACAGGAGCACGGGCGGCGGGTGCCCCGCCGAGATCATTCGCAGCATCCCGTCCGGATGGACGTCGACGATCAGGACGGTGACGAAGTCCTCGGGCCCCGCCTCCCGGCAGACCGCCCGGGCGCAGGCCTCGGCGACCCGTTCGATCTCCGGGTAGACGACGGCGGCCTCCCGGAACGCGCCGAGGACGACCGTGGTCAGCCGGACCGCCGGCAGCCCCTTGCCCTTCACGTCCCCGATGATCATCCGGGTGCCGGTGGGCGTCGTCACCACCTCGTACAGGTCGCCGCCGACAAGGGTCTCGGCCGCCGCGGAGAGGTAGCGGGCGGCGAACGCGATCCCGTCAACCGCCCCTGGGACGGCCGGCAGCAGCGCCCGCTGGGCCACGTCGGCCACGGCGCGGACGCGTCCCAGTTCCTTCTCCCTGCGCAGCCGCGTCACCGCGACGTAGCCGGCGACACCGGCCTGGATGGCGACCAGGACACAGGATGTGACGTGCTGCCCGCTACCGAAGTCCTCCCAGACTCCTGACACCACGCCCGCGGCCACCGCGGCAAGCCCCACGATCACGGTGACGACCGGCGCCCCGGTGGCCGAGGCGAGCAGCGGCACCAGCCCGTAGAAGCCGGTGAGGTTGATCCGCGGGACGACGATGTCGGCGACGACCAGCACGACCAGCAGGCCCAACGGGCCCAACGGGCCGCTGTCGGTCGCCGTGACCGCGTTTCCGTCTGTCCGCACTGTCCGCATTGTCCCCATCATGACCACAACCAACGAACAAGGAAACGCCGATCACCACGATACGGCCACGGGCCAGCCGCGCCACGCGGCAGGGACGCGGGCCGGGCCGCACCCCGCCGCCCACCGCCGGGCGAGCGGCGACACCACCATGATCCAGCCATGCACAGGAGATCATCGACGCTTGCGCTACAGGTTGCAGTCGCCAACAAGACATGCCCAACACAACACTGCTGGGCCGCAGTAGACACGGGAACATCAACTGTGCACCATCGGTGGCAATGCAGACGAATGATGTGAACCCGACAGGTGGCCGATACCGGCCCGCCACCGACAACGGAGCCGGGCCTGCGCCGGCCGCCGCCCCGCGGATCGTCGCGGCTTCCCGATCCGCATAGGGCCGACGGCCGGGCGGCCAGCGAGGCGGGCACACCCACGTCTGCCACCGGAGAGGACCTCAAAGAAAGATCGGCAACAGTCGACCGGAGAGCACGCGACCATGGTTTCCCTCGGGTGCTCTCCGGCCTGGGCAGACCGTCAGCGGGGGGAACACGGTGTGGAGGCAGACACTGCTTCAGCTACGAGCAAAGATCTTTGCGTCGGCGCGGAAGCGCTCGAGCTCCTCCGCGCTTATGGTGGGCCGTGACGAGCGGGCCGCGGCGAGCAGGTCCTCGGTGCTCACCGGCAGCCGCTCCCCTTCGTCGACCGCGCGGAGGAAGGCCGCCGCCACCGCCCGCTGGACCATGGACGCGAGATCGGCCGGTGTGAACAGCTCCGTCGCCGCGACCACCGGTTCGATGTCGACCTGCTTGTTGTCGATCCGTTCGAGGAAGCGGTCGAGCAGCAGGCGGCGTCCGGGCGCGTCCGGCGGCCCGACCGGGAGGATGAGGTCGAAGCGGCCCGGGCGGACGAACGCCGGGTCGAGCGCCGCGATCGAGTTCGTCGCGCAGATCAGCAGCCGCCCCGGGGTGTTGCGGAACTGGGGGATCGCCTTCAGCAGCTCGTTGACCACGGACTGGCTCTCCGGCCCCACCGCGTCCCGGGACTGGGCGATCTCGTCGACCTCGTCGATGAAGACCACCACCCGTTCGACCTGCATGAGCTCGGTGATGGCCGTGCGCAGCTCCGCGGCGAGGTTGCCGTCGCCCGCCGCGACCAGCCGGGACGGCAGCAGCTCCACGAACGGCCACTCCAGACGTGCCGCCACCGCCCGGGCGAACGATGTCTTACCGGTGCCCGGTGGCCCGAACAGGAGCATGGCCGTCGGGGTGACGACCCCGTACGTCTCGGCCAGTTCGTTTTCCTTGATGGGCAGCAGCAGGCGTTGTTCCACCAGCCTCTTGCCGTCGGCCATACCGGCCAGCCCATGCCACTCGGCCGCGGTCAGCAGGGTGCCGCCCCAGCGTTCCACGGTCGTGACGTCCGCCGGACGCAGCGGTTCGTACTTCTCGTAGAGCGTGAGTCCGGTCTTGGCGAATCCCCGGTTACGGAAGGCCAGCTCACCGAACTGCCCCGGCGCGAGCAGTGTCGTGATGCGGCGGTGCCCGGCGTGCAGCAGCTGGTTCTCCAGCGCCTGGAGGAGGGCGGATCCGATCCCCCGGTAGCGCCAGGCCGGCGAAATCGCCAGCGCGACCACCTGGGCGTGCCCGCGCTCGTATTTCGCGACCGCGACGCCCACGAACTGGTCAGGTGTGACGGCAACGACCGCGGGGGTGCCCTCCCGCAGCGCGAGAATCGTGTCGGTCAGGTCAAAGGACGGTCCTTCCGCGTCGGCTCTGACCTCCTCAAGCAAATGGACCGTCGCAGTGTGATCGTTGGTGTCGTAGGACCGCACGTGCCAGTTCGTCACAGCCGGCTCCCTTCACTCGTGTCACTCGTGCGCAAGTAGGTTGGATTACCTGTCGCGTCGTTCACACTCGGGCGGCACTCGCGGCGGCGGCAAGAATCCCGCAACGCAGGATGAGGAGCGCCCGCGGGCAGGAGTGTCATTTCGTGACATCCTGCCCGCGGGCGCTCCGAAGGAGTCGGATCACCACCCCGCCATGTTCTCCTCCGGGGTCACGGGCGGAGCGGGAAAACAGTGGTATCCGATCTGGTGAGTTGGTCGGCTGTACCGGCCGGCGCGGGTCATCCATCCGCGGAGGGGAGCGCCAGATGACCCGCGCCGGGGTCTCACCCAGGGGCCACGGCCATTGTCGGCGGTCACCTGGGGAGCTTTTTTCACCACATGGTCACCGGCCGCGCGAGCCGGCCCCGAACCGGCCGGGCGCAACCGGCGGGCGGTGGGCGCCCGCCCTTCTCCACCGGGTCGCGGCCGAGGTGGCCGGCGTGCGGCACGGAGATCCACGTGGCGTTATGTCGTTACGATTCCCGGTCGGATTCGCGCCGGCCCGGAAGGGGCGGCCGCAACCAGCCCGGACGAGCAGTGAATATTTCGTCGCGGTAACAGTTCCCGCATTTCCGGTAAACCCGCCGGCGTTCCCGCCACGGGGTGGGCGTCCCGGTACGCCGGGACCGCGGCGGACCGTTCCCCGCGGGCCGCGGCCCGCGCCTCGAGGACGGTCGACGATCATTGTCGCCGCCCCTGCGAGTCGGATCATCAGACCGCGCCCCGCCGAGGCCGTGGGATCGCGCACTCCCCCGCCGACGGGGCGGCGGACAGCAGCTCCCGGCCGGCCCGAGCCAGCTCGTCCGACAGTTCGGTCAGGCCCAGCCGCCGGCCGACGGCGGCGCGCACAGCCCTCAGATGCGTGAGCAGGGCACGGGCCTGGTCGATCTCCTCGTCCGGCGCGCCGTCGGCGATCAACCGGGCGAGCGACGTCATGACATCGCTTTCCGAGGTCACAGCCTCGGCATATTCACGTGCGGCTATCCATAGCCGGGCCGCGGTGTGCTGCCAGTCGGCCATCGCCGCGGCCATCGCGGCGGCCATCGGCACCGGGGCTGCGATGCGCTGCAACGTCGGCGTGCTCACCGTGGTACCCGTGGCGCCGGCGGGTTGACCAGCTGGCGGCGCAGCGCACGGCGCTCGTCCTCGTCCAGGCCGCCCCACACCCCCGCGTCCTGCCCGGTGCCAAGCGCCCAGTTGAGGCATTCCCGGATCACCAGACAGCGGCGGCAGACGGCCTTGGCCTCCTCCAGCTGCCGCAGGGCCGGCCCGGTGGTACCGACGGGGAAGAACAGCTCCGGGTCCTCGTCCCGGCAGGCGCTGCGCTGGCGCCAGACTTCCAAATCCTCCGCGGACTGCGGCTCCTGCGCTTGGACCCGGCTCCACATGTATGCGGAGTTCACGTCCTCGAACTGGCCGCGCAACTCGCCGTCGGCGTCCAGCACAAGAACTCTGCTACCCATACGACACCGTCCTGTGGTCGCGTCGAGATGAAGACTAAATCGAGCAGAAGCGTATGGCCGGCCCATGTTGCTGTCTACTCACAATGTTTCCGAACGCGAGATCCGGGAATAGTACCCACGGAGGCCCGCGGAACCCGGAAATAAGGCCTGGAGGACAACAGCCGGCGCTCCTGATTCGTTCGGGATGGTGGAATTCAGGGCCCGGTGGTACAGCTACCGGCCAGTTCACGGATCCGCACGATCACCGTCCGGATACTCCGCGTGTGCCCGAGTCCCACCGTGGCGGGGTTCCGGCCGGGGCCGCATACGGGGCCGACGAATACCCGCGGGGGCGGAATCCGGGAAAAATCAAGGTGCTCCCCCGCGGGCCAACCAGGAACAACGACTCACCACAGATGACCGCGGGTCCTTAGACTCCGGTGGGGGGGTTGGCTACGTTCCGAGTACATGCCTTGACATGACGGCCAAATGGGAGAAGGTCAGATGCCTCCTCGAAGGGTTACCATCGGTCCGTTGCAGCATGCACGCCAGATCCGCGGCCTGTCTCTGGCGCGGGCAGCGGAAGAGATCAAGAGTCTCGCCGAGGACATCGGTAGACCGTGGGATGCGTTGACCGCACAGCGCCTCTCGGAGTACGAGGGCGGCAAGCGCCCAAGCTGGGAACACTGTGATCTCCTTGCTCGCTATTACTGCACGAATGTCGTTGCCCTAGGCTGGGCGTGCGACTACACCGGGCCCGAAAGCGGGGCCCTGGCACTCCTGGCCAATTCAGTTGACGATGGGGAGGCTCGATGGGCAGACGCCGATCTCGACCTTCTGTGGAGACCTGACGGATTGAACGTCGGGTTCGAGGAGGTGACCGCCAACATGGAAAGGCGGAAGTTTCTGAGTGTGTCCGGCGTGGCACTGACATCGGTCGCGCACCACTGGCTCATGACCGATTCAGCCGGGCTCGCCGCGACACTCGAGGGAAAGCGTGTGAGCGACTCGCTCGTCGCCGGCTTCGAGCGGCGGGTCGAAACGCTTCGCCGAATGGATGACGTTCTCGGAGGAGATGACATATACGAGCTGTCCATGGCGGAGCTGCGGGTCGCCGTGCGCGTCCTGCGGACCGCGCTGTACGGCCACGCCCACGAGGCGCGGCTGTACGCCGTCGCCGCGGAGCTCGCCCGGCTGGCGGGCTGGGCCGCGTTCGACAGCGGCTACCACGGGGGCGCCCAGCGCCTGTGGATGGTGGCGCTACGGGCCGCTGGGGAGGCCGGGCAGCCGGCGCTGGGGGCCAACATCCTGCGCTGCATGGCCGAGCAGGCGTCCTGGTACGGCGACCCGAACGACGCCATCACCATGCTCCGCTCGGCCCAGGCCGGCGCCCGCACCGCGATGACCGCCACCGAGAAAGCAGCCATCTCCGGCGCGCTCGCTCTCGCGTACGGCCGGGCGGGTGAAAGCGCCTCGGCCGCAAGAACTGCCGAGGACGCGGTTCATCTCATCAATCAGTCTCAGCCGGCAGAGGATCCGCCGCATATTTACTGGTGCGTGCCGCCCTGTATTTCACTGTTCGCCGGTGAGGCGTTGTTGTCCAGTGGCGACGGGGCCGCCGCGATTCCCTACCTGGATGCCGCAGCCGAGGGCCTGGCCGGTGATTTCCCGCGCGCCCGGGTGGAAGCCATGACCAGGTTGGGTGTCGCGCACGTGCGGGCCGGAGATGCCGAAGCAGCGGTTCAGCTCGGGCACCAGGCCGTCGAACAGGCGGCCCTTCTCGACTCCGGTATGGCCGGCAGAGATGTGGCGACGCTGTGCCGTGAGATCGAACTTACCGGATACCCCGGAGCCGCCGATCTCACGGATCACGCCCGCGTCGCGCTGACCGCTGTCGGCTCAGCCTGACCGGCCCGCGGGCAGCTCCACAGGCCACACAGCCATGATCCTTCCAGGTCGGAGGCTCCGGTTCGGACCGGCTCCGCCGGCCGGACGGAGCCGGCGGACCCGGACCGCCTGATTACTGAAGGCGACATCATATTCGGTTTCCGTGACAGGAACCGGCTCTACGTTCCGGCGCCGGACAGGGCACCGAGGGCCTCGGAGGCAGTCGGGACGACACCACCGTCCCGGCTGCCTCTTTCCCTTTTGCCCTGAAAGACCGATTCGGCACAATTAAATGATCTTCAAGGTCATTGTCAACACTGTGATACTCGTCACATCAATAGATCAACCTAGCCCAACCCGGGCCAAATTTTCAAGATCCAATCTTTCGGAGAACACACGAGGATCACATATACGATCTTCATCGGCGACTCCTGTGGGCGACGAATCCAATCCTTACAGTAATGACGATTACGGAGAGTTAAATATACCCGAAGTGTCCCGCCAAATGCCCACCCGCGGGGCACATCTGGACCACGCCACGAACAGGGCAGCCGGTAAGACAGCGGCAGAAGAATCCGGATCTTCAGGGCCTTTCTGCCCGGCCACCGGGCCGGGAAACTGATAGCCAGGTCACGCCCGGGCGGACCGCCCGGGTTTGTCCACCCGGCCGGACGACCGGCGTGCGGTGGGTATGCGGTGGGTATTCCGCCCACGCCGGTATTCACGCGCTCCCCGCCACCGGCCCAGCCAGGCAGCCGGCCCCGTGGGCCCATCACGGAAGAAACATGATCGATTCAGCCCCGCCCTCGGACCGGGCCCAGTGGGTACTGATCGCCCGAATACCGGCTCGCGCCGGCGGAGATCAGCCAAACGGAAGATCTATCAAACAAGATCGATTTTTCCGGCGTCAGCAAGCCGTCAGAGACGGGTCACACCGGGCAGCCGCCCCAGGACAGGCAGGGCCACGAAGCCCTCGGCGTAGGCGGCCCCGATCCGAGCGCCCCACAGCCGGCCGAGGTTCTCGGCCATGGGAGCGAACTCCTCGCTGATCGGCTGGGTGCCACCGTGCGCACGCAGTGCCCGGAGCTTGACGTCGAAGGTGGCCGTGACATCGACGATCGTGGTGGCCCGCACCGGGCCGTCCATGGTCAGGGAGTTGTAGCTGTCGCAGGTGTAGAGCCGGCGCGGGCAGCCGGTGGCGAGCACCGCCCGCGGCAGGGCCTCGAGCACGGCCGCCGCGACCCGCCGGTGGCGCGGGTGGACGTCGGCCGGCGGATGGGTCACCACTATCTCGGGAGAGAGCTCGACCAACAGCTCCTGGAGCTCGACGGCGAGCCGTTCGGGGTCGAGGACGCGCAGGCACGCGCCGAGAATGCGCGCTCCCGCGGCGGCCTCGGCCATCCGGTCGGCGGTGTTGCGCGGGACGGCGACGGTGACCTCGGCCGCCCGGGCGTGCAGGGCAAGGGTGCCGCCGGCCCACAGCTCCGCGTCGTCGGGATGGGCCATCACCGCGAGCACGCTGCCCGGACGGGCCGTCCCGGCCGTCCCGGCCGGCGTGGCCGTCCCAGCCGCCGGATCGTGGTCATTCATGCCGCTGTCCGTTCACGTCCACCCACGCCCTAACCCATCCCGAAATAGCTTCCATTGATCAGGTCGGGATCGGCGGCGAGAGCCGCCGCGGTGTCGCTGAAGGCTATCCGGCCCCGGTCGAGGATGTACCCGCGGTCCGCCGCGGCGAGGGCGAGCGACACATGCTGCTCGATCAGCAGAATGCCGGTGCCGTGCTCGTCCGCCAGCCGGCGCAGGACGGCCAGCAGGCTGAGCGCGAGATCGGTCGCCAGGCCGGCGGAGAACTCGTCGACCAGCAGCAGCCGCGGCCGGCGGGCGACGGCGCTGGCCAGCGCGAGCTGCTGCCGTTCGCCCCCGGAGAGCTCGCCGCTGCCACGGTCGAGCAGGGGGCGCAGGGTGGGGAAGCTCTCCAGCGTCTTCTCGATCTGGTCACCGGGCCGGCGGCCGACAGCCAGCCGCAGGATCTGGCGGACCGTCAGGCCGCGCAGCGGCGTGCCGCCCTGCGGCACCACCGCCAGGCCGCGGCGGGCGAGCCTGGCCGGGTGCGCCCGCCGCACCGGCTGCCCGAGCACGGTTATCCGGCCGCCCAACGGCGCGATCGTCCCGGTCACCGTGCGGACCAGGGTCGTCTTGCCACCGCCGTTGGGCCCCAGCAGGGCGACGACCTCGCCGGCCCGGACCTCAAGCGAAAGGTCGTGCAGCACGGGAACACCCGCGTACCCGCTGACGACCTTCTCGACGAGAAGTGCCCGCTCCGGCCGGGCCTGCGTGGGCAGCCGTACCGTGCTGGCCGGCGGAGCGCCGAGGTAGATCTCACGGACCTCGGCGCGCTCGCGGATCTCCGCCGGCGGGCCGTGCGCGACCATCCGGCCGCCGCTGAGCACCACGACGTCGTCGCAGGCCTCGAAGACCAGTTTGATGTCATGGTCGACGAGCAGGATCGCGCAGCCACGTTCGGCCAGCCGTCGTATCCGGCCGGTGAGGACGGATCGGGCGGCCGAGTCCAGGCCGGCCGCCGGCTCGTCCACCAGCAGCACCTGGCCACCCGCGGCCAGCGCCCGGCCGAGGCCGACGGCGAGCCGTTCGTCGTGGTTGAGCATGGCCGGCAGTTGCTCCGCGACCGCGCCCAGCTCCAGCGTCCAGGCGGGTTCCGGCCCGGCGACCGCCAGGTTCTCGGCGACGGAGAGATCCTCGAACAGTTCCAGGGACTGGAAGGTGCGGGCCAGGCCCCGGCGGAACCGTTCGTGCGGTGGCAGTGTGTTCAGCACCGTCCCGTCCAGGATGATCCGGCCGGCGCTGGACGGGGTGAATCCCGTGATCGCGTCTATCAGGGTGGTCTTCCCGGCGCCGTTCGGCCCGATGAGGCCGGTCACCCGACCAGCACGCAGCGCGAACGACACGTCGTGGACGACCTCGACCTTCCCGTAGCGGACGCACAGCCCGTCGACGTCCAGACGTATGGTCACCGGGCCACCTCGGCATGTCGGGCCAGCCGCCGGGCCGGCTTCGATTGTCGTGGATCGTAGGCAAGCCCTTCCGGACGCACCACCACCAGGACGACCAGGGCGACACCGCACAGCAACGACTGGTAGCGCGCGAGATGGCCGAAGTTGTCCAGCACCGTGAACACCACACCGCCGGGGGCCAGCAGGCCGCCCAGCATCGCCCCGCGCACGCTCATCACCCCGCCGACCGACGCGATCGCCAGGAAGAACAGGGACGCGAACACCCCGAAGGAGTCGAACGACAGCCTGCCCTGGCCGTAACCGATGAGGCATCCGCCGAGACCGGCGATCCCGGCGGAGACGGCGGACGCGAGCAGCTTGGTCCGGGCGGCGTCGACGCCCATGGCCGATGCCGCCCGCTCGTTGGAGCGGACCGCGAGCATGCGCAGGCCCGACGTGGACCCGCGCAGCCGGGCCACCCCGAAGCCGCACAGCGCGAACACGCCAAGGCAGAGCAGCCCGTACCCCAGCCGTGGGAAGCCCTTCCCGGCCACCCCGAGGTCGAGGCCGAAGAGCTCCGGCGGCGGGACGACCGAGCCGGCAAGCCCACCGGTAATCAACGGGTTCACAAAAACGATCTCCTGGAAGGCGACCCCGGCGGTGAGCGTGACGATGGCCAGATCGACCCCTCGGATCCGCCGCGACAACGCCCCGAGCACCAGGCCCGCGACGGTGGCCGCCGCGGTGGCGAGCAGCGGCGCGAGCGGGAACGGCACGCCCAGACCGCCCTGCAGCCGGGCCAGCAGGAACCCGGCCACCCCGGCCAGCGACATCTGCGCGAGGGAGAGCTGGCCGGCGAACCCGGTCAGCACGACGAAGGACAGGCACACCACGGCGGCAGCCAGGCTGCGTTCCAGGCCCAGCCGGTAGGGGCCGCTGAGAACGAGCAGCGTGAGCGTTCCGGCCGGCACGAGGACGGCGAGATCGCGCAACGGACGTCCGGTCGGCTCCGCGCGCGGCAGCCGCGCGACCGCTGCCACGGCCCTGGCCCGCCCGGGTATGAGCTGGCCGCGGGTGACCGCGACGACGATGAGGACGAGCAACGGGAACAGCGTCCGCAGACCGGGCTGGTTGAGCCATGGGACGTCGTGCTGCAGAGGCAGGAGAACCGACTGGAGCATGCCGAGCAGCAGCGCGCCGACAATGGTGGCGCCGAACGACGACAGCCCACCGAGCAGCGCCGCCGCGAGCGCGGGAACAATGAAAAGAGTGTAGGTGGACGGGCTCAACACGCTGATCGGGGCGACGAGTATCCCGGCGAGCGCGCCGAGTACGGACGCCACGACCCAGCTCACCGCGGCGACCGCCTCCGGGCGGTAACCGAACTGTTCCACCGCCTCGTCGGATTCGGCGACCGCCTTGGTGGCGAGCCCGAACAGCGTCCAGCGGGACACCGCCCACATGATCATGCCAATGCCCGTGACCAGTACCGCGAGCAGCGGACGGTCGACCGGAAGGGCCACTCCGAACGCGGAGAAAGATTTCTGCGGAAGTACGGAATCGATGAACCTGTTGTCCGACCCGAACTGCAGTACCGCCAGCGCCTGGAGGGCGATCATGAGGCCGACCGAGGCGACCAGGGACAGGGCTGGCGGGGCGTGCCGGAGCGGCCTGAATATGAGAAAGTACACAAGCAGGCCGAGGAGCGCGGCCATGGCCAGCGACACGGCCAACGCCAGCGCGAAGGTGGGGCGGTCGGTCAGATGAATACGGGGCGGAAGACCCACGACGGGCAGGACGATGTCCCCCACGTCCCGCAGTTCCGCATACTGGTAGGTGGCGTACATTGCGAACGCGGCGTGCGCGACATTGACCACCCCCGAGGCGCGGTGTATCAGCACCAGCCCAAGCCCCAGCGCCGCATACACCGCGCCCGCGCCCAGACCCAGGATCAGTGCCGCGACATACGTGGACACAGCGCTCTCCAATCGACAGGGCAGCCCGTTGCGGACCAACACGGTGCCTTGTGGGCTAAGGCAGTGTAACTTCTGGCAATATGACGCTGTCCCGCCGTGTCGTCGCAGCAGCCGCAGTCACGTTGGCCGTCCTCGCCGGGTGCACCAGCCAGCGCGGCAGCGGCTCCAACAGCCCAGGTCAGGCCGCAAACCACCTGAACGGGCCACCTGTCAAGATCGGCTTCGTCTCCATGGAGAACACCCCGCTCGGGTCGTTTCCCGAGACACGAATAGCTGCCGAGAGGGCCGTCGCCTACGCCAACGCCGTGCTTGGCGGGGTTCACGGCCGGCCGCTCGAACTCGTCCCCTGTGCAACAAATGGCTCACCGGAGTCGTCCCAGGACTGTGCCAACCGGCTCATAGCCGCGGGCCCCGTGGCCGTGGTCGGCGGGGTGGATCTGAGCACCGAGGCGGCCATGTCGCTCTACCAGCAGGCCGGCATTCCCTATGTCAGCGGATCACCCCAGCTGAGCGGGGAGCTGAGCTCGCCCAACTCCTTCTCGCTGACCGGTGGCACGCTCACGGAACTGCTCGGGATCACCGAGTACCTGACCACCACCAGGCATGTCACAAAGGTTCACGCCCTGTACGCGGACCTGCCCGGGCTGCTGACCGCCGCCATTCAGGGATCCAGGAGCATCCTGCAGAAGAAAGGAGTCTCGGAGATCCAGCTGGTATCGGAGAAAGTGGACACGGCGGACTTCGCCCCGGCGGTCAGCCAGGTCGCGTCCGGGAACCCGGACGCGATCGTCGTTGTTTTCCCGGCCCAGTCGTGTGCCCGTATAGCCCAGGCCGCCGGCAGCCTTCAGGTGAAAGCACCGATATACTTCGTCGGCTCCTGTGCGACGGCCGCGGTGGCACGTGCCGGCGGCCAGGCCACCAGTAACATGAACTTCGCCTCCAGCTATCTTCCGCTCGACTCGACCGGTGATGACAAGGATGCCAAAGCATTCCGTGATAATGTACCGGAAGCATCGCGCTCGCCGTTGTCACAGGCGTCTTTCTCGACCGTTCTCGCGGTACGGTCACTGCTCGCCGAGATCACACAGACGACCTCCGGAGATCTGCGGGACGCGTTCAGGGCGGCCCGGGACCATCCGAACGTGATGGCCCATCCGTTCACCTGTGACGGCACCCTGATAAAGGCGTTCCCGGCGGTCTGCAACACGGCGGTACGCATCCTGCGGTGGTCGGACGGAAGGTTCGTCGACGCCACCGGCACCTGGGTGGACGGCCGCGGGCTCATGTCACTGATCGGATGATCGTCAGGCTCACCGGCCCGCCGGCACCGCCGATCGCTGGCGGCGCCGGCGGGCCGGG
>NZ_CEVIVC010000005.1:0-3777 GCF_982290645.1 Protofrankia sp. CiP1_Cm_nod4 | reverse complement strand
CATCCCCGACGCCCGCGCGGCATCCCCGGCGCCCGCGCGGCACCCTCACGCGCACGACGGCCCTGCATCCTGGCATCGAGACGGGCGCCGGGACGGCCAGCCCGCGACCGCCTCGATGCAATCCGTATTGACAACGGTTTCCAGATCGGGGACAGTTCCGCTCGGATGAACCACCCCGAGCGCCCAGGAGGTTCCGTGTCCCTGACCGTCTCCCCCGACCTGCTCGCCCAGGCCGAACGCGGCCACGTCCCGGACGACGCCTTCCTCGCCTGCGTGCGCGACTCGCTGCCGTACGCCTACGAGCTCGTCGAACGGCTCGCGGGCAGGCTGCCCGGCAGCGATCGCGACTTCGCGGACAACCTCGTCCCACCGCCGGACGACGCGGCGCAGGGGCAGCTGCTGCGGGCGATGGCGAGCACCGCCATCCGGGCCGCGCTGGAGAAGCGCTTCGGCGTGGCCCTCGCCTTCCAGAACTGTCACCGCCTGGCCGCGTTCCGGCCGGAGGCGGTCGGTGGGGAGCAGCACCGACGATTCATCTCCAACGAGAGCCAGGTACTCAACCAGCAGCCGGAGTTCGTCAACTGCTGATCGTCAACCGCTGATCCCGCCGCTGGCCAACGGGCCCGGCGTACCGCCGTGCGCGGGCGCGCCACCGGGCCCGGGCAGCGGGCTCGCCTCGCCCGCGGCGCCCCCGGCCGGCCGGGTCCCCCCTCGGGCCCGCCGGCGGCGGCGGGACGGCGTCCCGACGGCGGGCGCGAGCAGCGCCGACAACGCGAAGACCCCCGATGCGGTGAGCACGATCGCGCCACCGGCCGCCACGGACCACTGCCGGCTGACCGCCAGGCCGATAACGCCGCTGGCGGCCCCGAGGGAGACCGAGAGCACGGTCATGCCCCGCACGGTGTCGCACCACAGCCTGGCCGTCGCCGCCGGCGCCACGATCAGCGCGACCGACAGGATCGTCCCCACCGCCGGCACCGAGGTCACGATCGTCGCCTCGACCAGCAGCAGGAGGACGACATCGAGCCGGCCGGCCGGATAGCCGGCCGCGACGGTCGCGTCCCGGTCGAAGGCCCCGAAGACAAGCTCCTTGGACAGCAGCGCGAGAACCACCAGCACGACGGCCGCGACGATCCCGGAGGTCACCAGGTCGTCGGCCTGCACGGTGAGGATGGATCCGACCAGATAGGCGGTGAGGTCCCTGGTGAACCCCGACTGGGCCGACAACAGCAGCACCCCGAGGGCGAAGCTGCCCGACAGCACGACGCCGGTGACGCTCGTGCTGTCACCGCGGGCGGACAGCGCGGCCACGGCAAGAACCACCAGGAAGCCGAAGACCCCTGACCCGAGGTAGAGATTGATCCCCAGGATCGCCGCGAGCACCACCCCCGGGAAGGTGGCGTGCGTCATGGCCATCGTGAAGAAGCTCAGCCGCCGCAGCACCACGTGCACGCCGACCGCGCCGCACAGCGCGCCGACGAGCACCGCCTCGACCAGGGCACGGCGAGTGTAGGAATCCGACAGCAGGTCCAGGGCGGCCATCTACCGGACGCCTCCGCCCACGTGGGCCTGCCGGGCAGGCCGGTCGGCCGGGAGCCCGTCGACGTCCGCGACCTCGTCCGGCAGCCGCGCGCCCCGCCGCCAGCGGCGCCGGACGAGCGGGCCGACGCCCAGCGCGAGCAGGTAGAACACGACCAGCGCGAGCACGATCGTGGCGCCCGAGGCGAGCCGCACCCCGTGGTTGATCGACGCCTCGTAGCTGGCCGCGAGCCCCAGCCAGCCGCCGAGCACGCCGAAGAGGACCGCGAGCCCGGTCACGACCAGCAGCCGGTCGGAGAGCAGCCGGGCGGCGGCCGCCGGAACGACCAGGAGCGCGATGCTCAGAATCGTCCCGACAGCCTTGACCGCGGCGACGACGACCAGAGCGATCATCAGGTTCAGGACGAGGTCGAGCAGCACCACGCGGTAGCCCATGGCCCGCGCGGTCTGCTGGTCGAACGTCCGCAGCAGCAGTTCCTTGCGCAGCGCGTACAGCACCAGGCCGACCACCACGGCCACCACCGCCGTCTGCGTGATCTGGGTGGAGTCGACGGTGAGCACCCGGCCGAACAGGAACGTCGTCAGGTCGGCGGTGTAGGACCGCTGCCGCGACACGAGCACGACCCCCAGCCCGAAGAACGAGGTCAGCAGGATCGCGAGCGCGGCGTCCTGGCCCACCCGCGCCCTGGCCGCGGCGACGGTGAACAGCACCACCGCCAGGACCGCGAAGACCAGTGCCCCCGGGACGATCCCCGACTGCCCCGACACCAGGTAGCCGATGACGACCCCGGGGAAGACGGCGTGGCTGAGCGCGTCCGCGAGAAAGGCCAGCCGGCGCAGCACCACGAACACCCCGACGCCCCCCGCGAGCGCACCGAGCAGCAGCACCTCGACCAGCGCCCGCCGCATGAACGGCAGCGCGAACGGATCCAGCAGCAACCGGCTCAGCACCGCGGATCCCCTGCCGGGACGCCGCCTGCCGGGACGCCGCCTGCCGGTGCAGCCGCCGCCGGCCCTCTTGCCAGCGGCCCTCCCGCCGGCGGACGGCTCGGGAACGGGTGGCCCGCCCAGGTACGGCTCATGCCGGCTGATACGTAAGCCACCCGGTTTACCCCTATTTGGGGTGATACCGAAGGCATCCGAGGTACTGACCCGTGGACGGGTGGCTCACGGCTGGGCAACGATGACACCTTCGCCCCGCAGCTCGAGCGCGGCGCTGCCGTAGGCCGCCCGCAGCCGCTCGGGGGTGAGCGTCGCCGCGGTCGGGCCGAAACCGAACTGGTGCCGGTTGACCAGGCAGACGTCGTCGCAGGCCAGGTGCGCCAGGGACAGGTCGTGGGTGCTGATGACAACGGTGGTGCCGGCCGCGCGCAGACCGTCGATCGCTGACAGCAGCGCCTGCTGGGAGAGCGTGTCCACCCCGTTGAACGGCTCGTCCAGCAGCAGCAGCCTGGGCCGCTGGGTCATCGCCCGGGCAAGCAGCACCCGCTGCCGCTGGCCGCCGGACAGGGTGCCGAAACGGTCACCACCGCGGTGGGCGAGCCCCACCGCGGCCAGCGCCTCGGCGGCGATCAGCCGGTCGGGCCGGCGCGGCCGGCGTACCCAGCCGATCTGGCGGTAGCGGCCCATCAGCACGACCTGGCCGACCGAGACCGGGAAGTCCGGATCCAGGGTGTCGGCCTGCGGGACATAGGCGACGTCCTGACGGGCCCGGACCGGTGTCCGCCCGAGCACCTGGATGCGGCCGCGGACGACCGGGACGAGCCCGAGGATCGCCTTGATCAGGGTCGACTTGCCGCCCCCGTTCGGGCCGATGAGGGCGACCATGTGCCCCGCGCCCACCACCCCGTCCACGTCCTCGAGGACGGGCACCCGGCCGTAGGCGACGCTTGCGCGGTCGAAGACCACTACGGGGGAGAGACCGTCGTCGGCGTCCACGGGAGCTGTACCAGCGTCGACGTCGGCACCGCCGTCGACCTGGGAGCCGACCACCTGTTGCTTCACTTCACCATGCCTCACCGCAGGCCCTGGCGGACCATGCCTCACCGCAGGCCCTGGCGGACCATGCCTCACCGCAGGCCCTGGCGGACCATGCCTCGCCGCAGGCCCTGGCGGACCATGCCTCGCCGCAGGCCCTGGCGGCCTGTCGCGGTTCACAACTTCAGCAGCCCCGTTCTTCAGCGGCCCCGCTCCAGCCCGCCTCAGGATCCTCAGGCCCGCGTCAGGTCCCACCTCGCC
>NZ_CEVIVC010000004.1:90921-92926 GCF_982290645.1 Protofrankia sp. CiP1_Cm_nod4 | reverse complement strand
GCCCCCGGACCGCCCGTGGCACCGGCGTCGGCGGTGCCGGGCACCGGGGGCGGGGGCGCCACCGCGGCGGCCACCAGCAGGGCCCGGCTGGCCCGCGGCTCCACCGCGACCAGCCTGGCCCGGGGCAGCAGGCCCGCCAGCAGGGCGGTCTTGCCACCCGGGCCGGCGCACAGGTCGACGCTCACCCCGGTGTCCGCGCCGGCCGTGGCCACCCGCGCCAGCGCGGTCACGACCAGCTGGCTGCCCTCGTCCTGTACACCGGCCCGGCCGGCCGAGACCGGCGCGAGCCGCCCCGGATCCCCACCGCCGAGCCGGACCGCGTACGGCGACCACGGGCCGGGCTCGGCGGCCAGCCCGGCATCCCGGGCCGCCCGCAACAGCCCGTCCCGGTCGATCAGGCCGGGACGGGCCACCAGGTGCGTGCTGGGCCGCTCGTCGTCGGCCGCCAGCGCGGCGCGGGTCTGCGCCAGGTCGCCGCCGAGAGCGGCAGCGAACGTCTCGACCACCCAGCGCGGATGCGCGGTGACCGTCGCCAGATGGCCGACCGGGTCCTCGTCGTAGCCGGGCGCGGCCAGCAGCACCGCGAGATCGCCGCCGGTGGCCTCCACCCGGGCGGCGAGGCGGCGCAGCACCGCGTTGGCGAACCGCACCGGCCGTTCGCCGCTGGTCCGGCGGACCAGGTCGACGGTCGAGTCGACCGCGGCCCGCGCCGGCACCCGGGTGTGCAGCAGCTGGTAGGCGCCCAGCCGCAACGCGTCCCGCACCGGCGGGTCCATCTTGTCCACCGGGCGGTTGGCGACCGTGGCGAGCAGCCCGTCCAGGACGCCCGAGGCGCGCAGCGTGCCGTAGGTCAGCTCGGTGGCGAACCCCCGGTCGCGGACGGGCAGCCGGCGGCCGGCCAGCAGCGACGGCAGCAGCAGGTTCGCGTAGGCGCCGCGCTCGTCGACGGCGCGCAGGACCTCCCAGGCGAGCAGCCGGGCGGGGTCGGGCCGGGCGGCCGGCGGGCGGGCCCGCCCCCGCGCCCGGGTGCCCCCGGCGGCGGCCGGGCTCACGCGAACCTCTCGCCGGCGGCGATACGGGCGCCCCGCGCCCAGGCGTCGGCGGCCATGGTGGGACGGCCCTCGGGGCGCACCTCGCCGAGCAGCACGGCCCCGCCGCCGGTTCCTACCGCGATCCGGCCGTGGCCGCCGATGGCGATCTGCCCAGGAGCAAGATCTTCGGCGTCGAAGGGGGCGGCGGTGTCCCCACCGGCGGCGCTTCTCCCGCCACCGCTCCCGCCAGCGCCCTCCTCCGCCGGCACGGCCGCCGTCCGCGCGGCGGTGACGGGACGCACCGGGCCGATCTTGACTCGGTGGTCGCGGAACGTCGTCCAGGCGCCCGGCGCCGGGGTGGCCGCCCGGACCAGCCGGTCGACGCGGTAGGCCGGCGCGGACCAGTCGATCCGCGCGTCGGCGGCGTCGATCTTCGGCGCGGTCGACACCCCGTCGGCGGGCTGCGGCTGGGCCTGCAGCGATCCGCCGGCGATCCCGTCCAGGACCGCGACGAGCAGCCGGGCGCCGGCGTCGGCCAGCCGTTCCAGCAGGTCACCGGCGGTGTCGTGGGGGCCGACGGGCTCGGTCAGCGTCCCGTACACCGGGCCGCTGTCGAGAGCCTCCTCGATCTGGAAGACCGACGCGCCCGTCACGTCGTCGCCGGCCAGCAGGGCGCGCTGCACCGGCGCGGCGCCGCGCCAGGCAGGCAGCAGGGAGAAGTGCAGGTTGACCCAGCCGTGCCGGGGGATGTCCAGGGCGGCCCGGGGCAGCAGCGCGCCGTAGGCCACCACCGGGCAGCAGTCCGGGGCGATCTCGGTGAGGCGGGCGAGGAAGTCCGGGTCACGGGGCCTCTGCGGGGTCAGCACCTCCACGCCCCGCTCCTCGGCGAGCGCCCGCACCGGCGGGTGCGCGACCTTCCGGCCGCGCCCGGCCGGCCGGTCGGGACGGGTCACGACCGCGACGACGTCGTGGCA
>NZ_CEVIVC010000004.1:79113-90618 GCF_982290645.1 Protofrankia sp. CiP1_Cm_nod4 | reverse complement strand
GGGCGAGTCGAGCAGCGCCCGCAGGCTCGGCAGCGCCACCGCCGGGGTACCGGCGAACACCAGCCGCATCAGCGACCACCCGGCCAGGTCGCTCCCACGGATCCGGTGGAACCTGCGGAAGCCGCGGAATCCGCGGATGGAGACAGACGAGGGCGCACGGTCCAACGCTAATCCCGTCCCGGGCACGTACGGGCCAACGGGTGGCGTGCCGTGGCGCATCCGCGTGCTCCACGGCCTTCCACCACGATCCAGGAGCGCCGGACGCCGCCGGCGCCAGGAGCGCCGGACGCCGCCGGCGGCTGGGAGCGGGAACCGGTCCTCGTCGTCGGCCACGGGTTCCAGCACCGGTTCCAGATGCTCGGACGGCTGGCCCCAGATCCGGCGACAGGCCAGCCCGGGCCGACGGGCTCCAGATGACCCGGACGGCTGGCCCCGGATCCGGCGGCAGCCGGCCCGGGCCGACGGGTTCCGGGTGGTCCGGGCGGCTGATGTGGGCGGGTGCGGCCGGCCCGTGGGGCGCTCCGCGGGGCCGTGCCGCCCGCGGCGGTGCCCGCGCGGGTGCCCGCGCGTCGATCCACCCGGCCGGAGCGTCCCGCCCGGCCAGCCCCGGGCCACCCACCCGGAAAACTTCGGCCCGGAAAGCCCGCACGTAACAGCTGCCCGCTCAATAAACAGACATTTATCGAACAACTTGACAATCAAGAAACAACAAAATCAAGATTTCATCCACCAGTATCACCCAAAATCCATCCGGACATATTTTTCAAAAAACTACGGAGAGCATCCGGCGGGGACTCCCGGTTTTGCGCAGGCGACATCAAGAACAAATAAAAGCCCAGCTCAGCCGGGCCTTTGACAATCGACGTCACAACAGTCATTACTACTGACAGTAATGATGATTTACGTGCCGTGACCCAGTCGGAGGGCCTGCGCCGTTCCGCCCGTGGGAGAACGCTTGTCAAGGCATGGAGCCATAGTTAGGCTGACGGCACAGCGTTGATCCACGGGGGAATCGACTTGGACACGACCACTCGTACCCGCCGTGGGCGACTCACGCTGAAACCGCATTTCCGCCGCTCCCTCAACGTCCCGAAGGTGGTATTCCCATGCCCGCACCAAGTGACGTGGAACAGCTCCTCGACCGCAAAATCGACATCTGCTTCGGCCATGGCGACCAGAATGGCAACGGAGTTCTCGAGGCCGCGGACGCCCTCGCCCTGGCGGCGCGCATCATCGCCTACCTCGGCGAGCCGTTCGGCTCCGCCAAGGCGCAGGCGCTGCTGGTCTCGTTCGAGAACTTCTGGGCGCACGTCTCCAAGGAGCTGGACTCCAACCAGGACGGCAAGGTCACCCCGCTGGAGTGGCGTGCCGGCCTGAAGAGCGCCTTCGCCACCGACATCGCCAAGTTCGAGGCCGGCTTCAGACCGCTGGCCCAGGCCCTGTTCGACATCGCCGACCGGGACGGCGACGGCCGCGTCGACGTGGGTGAGTTCGCCAACTTCCAGAAGGCGTTCGGCACCTCCACCACGAACAGCAGGATCGCCTTCGAGAAACTCGACCGCAACGGGGACGGCTCGCTGTCGGTACCCGAACTGGTCACCGCGTGGCAGGAGTTCTACACCAGCACCGACCCGAACGCCCCCGGCAACTGGCTGTTCGGCGACGTCTTCGGCGAGACCGTCTGGGACGGCAGCAAGGTAATACTCTGAATCATTCCCCCTCCCGTGCTGCCGGTGGCCGGAAGAACATTTCCGGCCACCGGCAGCACGCCGGTCATCCCGGGCCTCCCGGCAGCGGGCCGCCGCCAGGAAACCCGCGCCACGTCATATCACGACCATTACGGGGGACGCGCAGCATGAAATCACCGCCGGATCCGGTGGCTGTCGTCGGCATCGGCTGCAGATTCGCCGCCGGTATCGACTCCCCCGCGTCGCTGTGGCGATTCCTGATGGACGGCCGGGTCGCGGCGGGCGACATACCCGACCACCGCTGGGAGGACTACGCCCGCGACCCGCGGACGGCGGCCGTGCTGCGCCGCACCACGGCCCGCGGCTCGTTCATACCCGATATCGCCGGTTTCGACGCCGAGTTCTTCGGGATACCGCCGCGCGAGGCCCGCCTGATAGACCCGCAGCACCGGCTGGCCATGGAAGTCGCCTGGGAGGCGCTGGAACACGCGGGCATACCGCCCGGCACGCTCGCCGGGTCGGACACCGCGGTGTTTGTCGGGATCGGCTCCGACGACTACGGGCGGCGGCTGCTGGAGGACCTGCCCGGCATCGAGGCGTGGACCGGTATCGGCGCGTCGATGTGCGCGGCGGCCAACCGCATCTCGCACGCCCTGGACCTGCGCGGGCCGAGCGTGGCGATCGACACCGCCTGCTCGGCCTCGCTGGTCGCGATCCACCAGGCGGCGCTCAGCCTGCTGCACGACGACGTCCCGCTGGCGCTGGCCGGCGGCGTCATGCTGATGGCCGGGCCGGGGCTCGCTGTCGCGCTCGACGCGGCCGGCGCGACCTCGCCGGACGGCCGGTCGAAACCCTTCGACGCCGCCGCCGACGGCTACGGCCGTGGCGAGGGCTGCGGGTTCGTGGTGCTGCAACGGCTGTCGGCGGCGCGGCGCGACGGCAACCGGGTGCTCGCCCTGCTACGCGGGGGCGCGGTACGCCAGGACGGCCGCACCGACGGCATCATGGCGCCCAGCGGCAGCGCCCAGGAACATCTGCTGCGCCAGGCGTACCGGACCGCCGGGGTGGACCCGGCGACCGTCGGCTACGTCGAGGCGCACGGGACCGGCACCAGGGCGGGCGACCCGGTCGAAGCCGGCGCGCTCGCCGCCGTCATCGGAGGCGCCCGCCCGTCCGGGCAGCCCTGCCTGGTCGGCTCGGTGAAGGCGAACATCGGGCATCTCGAGGCCGCGGCCGGGGCCGCCGGCCTGATCAAGGCCGTGCTGGCCGTGGAGCGGGCGGTCATCCCACCGACGCCGGCCGTCGCCGGCCCGCACCCGGGCATCCCGTGGCACGGCTCGGGGCTGGCGCTGGTCGACACGCCCACCCCGTGGCCGGCAGGCCGGTCACCGGGCCATCCCCGCCGGGCCGGGGTGGCCGGCTACGGCTACGGCGGCACCATCGCGCACCTGGTGGTCGAACAGGCGCCGGCAACGGAACGTGACAGCCGTGGCCGCCAGGACAGCGGTCACAGCCGGCCGCGGCCGGCGGCCGGCCCCCGGATGTACCCGGTATCCGGCCGGGGAGCGGACGCGGTGACGGCCAACGCCGGGCGGCTGCGCGACTGGCTGCTGGCCCATCCCGCGGCGGAGCTGGCCGACGTCGGCCACACCCTCGCCCTGCGCCGGTCGCACCTGGCCCACCGCGCGGTGGTGATCGCCGAGGACCGCGCCGAGCTGCTCGACGGGCTGTCCGCCGTCACCCCGGTACGCGCGCAGCCGGATCTCGGCGACCCGGTGTGGGTGTTCTCCGGGCACGGTGCGCAGTGGCCGGGGATGTGCCGCGACCTGCTCGCGCAGGAGCCGCGGTTCGCCGAGGTGCTCGACAAGCTCGAGGCGGTCTACCGCCACGAGCTCGGCCGTTCCCCGCGGGAGATCCTCACCTGTGACGAGCCGCTGGGTGTGGACCTGGTACAGGCGTCGATCTTCGCCGTGCAGCTCGGGCTGAGCGCGCTGTGGCGGTCGTACGGCCTGCGCCCGGCGGCGGTGATCGGGCATTCGGTCGGCGAGATCACCGCCGCGGTCGTCGCCGGGGTGCTGGACGCGGACGACGGCGCCCAGCTGGCCTGCCGCCGCGCCCGGCTGCTGCGCCGGGTGGCGGGCCGGGGCGCGATGGCGATGGTGCCGCTGCCCTTCGCCGAGGCCGAGCGCGCGCTGGCGGACGACCCGCGGGTCAGCGCCGCGATCGAGGCCGGGCCGGGAACCACCGTCGTCTCCGGGATGCCGGCGGCCCTCACCCGGGCGATCGAGCGCTGGGCCGGGCAGGGGCTGACCGTCCGCCGGGTCAACTCCGACGTGGCCTTCCACAGCGCCCAGATGGAACCGCTGTGCGCGCAACTGGCCCGGGCCGCCGCCGATCTGCGGGTCGACCCGCCGGCGGTCCCGCTGTACAGCACGGCGCTGGGCGACCCGAGAAGCCCGGCGGCCCGGGACGCCGGCTACTGGGTCACCAACCTGCGCGCGCCGGTCCGGTTCGCCACCGCGGTGGCCGCCGCGGTGGACGACGGCCACCGGGCCTTCCTGGAGATCTCCACCCATCCGGTCGTGGCCCAGTCCATCGCGGACTGCTCGCCGTCGGCGGTCGTCGCGTACTCGTTGCGCCGCGACCGGCCGGCGCGGCGCTGCCTGCTGGAGAACCTGGCCGCCCTGTACCGCCGTGGCGCCCCGGTCGACTGGTCGATGCTGCACACCGACGGTGACCTGGTGGACCTGGTGGACCTGCCAACCTACGCGTGGCAGCACGAGCGGCACTGGGCCGAGCACTCCCCGGCCGCGACGGGCGGAACCGGCGCCGGCCACGACCCGGCGAGCCACACGCTGCTGGGCACCAGCCCGTTCACCGTGCACGGGCCCGTCCCGACCAGGGTGTGGCGAACCCACCTGGACCACGGCAGCCGGCCCTACCCGGGCGACCACCCGGTGGCGGGCAGCGAGATCGTGCCGGCGGCGGTGCTGCTGAACACCTTCCTGCGGGCGGCGGGCACCCGCGCGCTGCGCGAGGTGTCGCTGCTGGTACCGGTCGCCACCGCGCCGGCCCGGGAGATCCAGGTGACCTGCCAGGACGCCTCGCTGCGGCTGTCGTCCAGCGTGGACGGCGCGTGGCTGACCCACACCGTGGCGACGGTCGACACCGACCGCCCGGTGCGCACGGCCGCCCCCGCGCCGTCGGCCGGCACCCACGTGGATCCGGGGTTCGTCACCGACCGGCTGGCCGCGCTCGGCGTGACCTCGATGGGCCTGCCATGGCGGGTGACGCGGCTGCGCCGCCACGACGGCCCGTCCGCCGCCTCATCCGCCACTCCGTCCGCCACCCTGTTCGCTGTGGTAACCGCCGGTGACGGGCCGCCAGACGGTAGGACGTCGTGGGCGACGGTGCTCGACGCCGTGCTGTCCACGGCGTCGGTGGTCTTCCCCGGCCCGCCCGTCCTGCGGATGCCGGCCCGGATCGGGCGGCTGGCGCTGGCCGTCGACGAGCCACCGGCGGAGGTGGCCTTCACGGTGCGGGTACGCGGCACCGGAACCGACGGCGGGACCAGCGGCGACGACAGCGGCGACGACAGGGACGGCGACAGGGACACCGTAGACGTCGACGTCAGCGACCGGGCCGGCCGCCCTGTCGCCGTGATCCGGGCGCTGCGCTTCGGCACCCCCGAGGGACCACCACGGACCGCCGCGCACCTGCTCCACGAGGTCGCCTGGCAGCCGCTGGAACCGGCAGCGGGCCCCGCGTCCATCACTCGGGTAGCAACGCTCAGTTACGACCCCGGGCTTGCCGCGCTGCTGGCCGGGCGGGGTGGGCCCGCTGGGCCGGGCCTGCTGGGCCAGGCCGGCGGCCCGGGCGCGATCAGGCTGGTCACCGGGCCGGGCACAGCCGACGCGGTCGTGTTCACCGCCTGGCCGCAGGCCGGTGAGGAGCCGGCCGACGCGGTGGTACGGCTGGCGGGCCGGCTGCGCACGGTGCTGCGGGAGCACCCGACGGCCAGGATCTGGTGCGTCACCCACGGCGCACGGGCGGCCGAGGACGCCACCGGGCTGGCACAGACCGCGCTGTGGGGGCTGGGCCGTATCGCGGCCGGCGAGTACCCCGACCGCTGGGGCGGCCTGGTGGACCTGCCCGCGGATCCGTCCGCCGCGGACATCGCCGTCCTGGCCGGCCTGCTCGGGCAGCGCCGGGACGAGGACGTCATCGCGATCGCCGACGGCCGGGCCGAGGCCACCCGGCTGGTGCCCGCCGCCGGCACCGCCGCGGGCGGGCCGCGCTGCCGCCCGGACGGCACCTACCTGATCACCGGTGGTACCGGCGCGCTCGGCCGGCGCGTCGCCCGCTGGCTGGCTGCCCGGGGGGCGCGCCGGCTGCTGCTGCTCGGCCGGGCGCCGGCGCCGCCACGGGCCCGCGGTGACTTCCGGGCCGCGATCGAGGCCGAGGGCGCCACGGTGCGGGTGCTCTCCGCCGACGTCGCCGACCGGGAGGAGCTGCTCGCCGCGCTGGCGGGCGCCGACGACCTGCCGCCGGTGGCCGGTGTCGTGCACGCGGCCGGCGTGGTCCACAGTGCGCCGATCGACGCGCTCGACGAACGGTCGCTGCGGGCGGTCATGCGGCCGAAGGTGGCCGGCGCGCTCGTCCTGCACGAGCTGTTCCCACCGGGCAGCGTGGACTTCTTCGTGCTGTTCTCCTCCGCCGGCGGCCTGCTGCACCTGCCCGGCCAGGCGGCCTACGCCGCCGGCAACGCCTTCCTCGACGGGCTGGCCCGGCACCGCCGCGCCGCCGGCGACGATCACGCGGTGTCGCTGGCCTGGACGAGCTGGCGTGGCCTGGGCATGGCGGCCGCCGCGGCCTCCGCGGCCACTGTCGACGCCGAACTGCGCGCCCGGGCCGCTGGCGACGTCACCGCGGACGACGCGCTGCGCGCCTGGGGCGGCGTCCATCCTGGTCTCGGGGCGAACGTCGCCGTGCTCACCGTGCTGCCCGGCGCGGCCCCGGCGGCCGTGCTGCGCGCGCTGGCCGCCGCGCCGCCGGCCACGGCGGTGGAGTGGGCCGCGCTGCCGGACACGCAACGCCTCGAGCTGGTCACCGCACAGGTCCGGGACGCGGCGGCGGACGTGCTCGGGCTGCCGTCCGAGCGGGTGGACACGCACCGCCCGCTGACCGAGAGCGGGCTGGACTCGCTGCTGGCGGTGGCGCTGCGCGTCCAGCTCACCGAACGGCTCGGTGTCGCGGCCGCGCCGACACTGCTGTGGCACCACCCCACCGTCGCGGCGATCGCCAGCCATCTCGCGTCCACCGTGCCCGCGTCCACCGGGGCGGAACCGGTGCCACAACCGGAGCCGGAACCGGTGCCACAACCGGAGCCGGAGCCGGAACGGCGGCCCGCGCCACCTCCGGCGCGGGAACCCACGCAGCAGCCAGAAAGGGCCCAGCCATGACCAGCGACGAGGACCTGCTCACCTTCGCCGGCAATCCGATCGAGTACTTCGGGCACTCACGGCTGGCGATGCACACCCTTGCGCCGCGGCGGCTGGCCGAGCTGCAGCTGGCCGCGCTCAAGCTCCGGTTCGCGGCGTTACGGGACCGTATCCCGATCCTGCGCACCCTGGCCGAGGAACAGGGCATCGACGAGATCCGCTCGCTCGACGACGCCGCCCCGCTGCTGTTCCCGCACACCGTGTACAAGTCCTATCCGGCCCGGCTGCTGGTGGACAACCGGTTCGACCGGCTGACCACCTGGCTGTCCCGCCTGGTCACGGTGGACCTCTCCGGGCTGGACACCACCGGCTGCGCCTCGATCGACGGGTGGCTGGACCTCATCGACGCCAGCACCGAGCTCCGGCTGGCGCACTCCTCCGGCACCACCGGCACGATGTCGTTCATCCCGCACTCGGCCGTCGAGTACGACCGGCTGTACGAGATCGTCCGGCTGGACGTCATCCCGGACCGCGACCCCGAGGGGGTCGACGTGGTGTGGCCGAGCTTCCGCTCCGGCCGCAGCGGGATCGCCCGGCACGCCACCGCGATGGCTGAGCAGATCGCCGGGCATCCCGACCGGTTCCACACCCTGCACCCCGGGCTGCTCAGCGCGGACGTGATGTTCCTGGCCGGGCGGCTGCGGGCCGCCGCCGCCCGGGGCGAGCTCGACCGGGTCGAGATCAGCCCGGCCATGCGGCAGCGCAGGGCCGAGTTCGAGGACGCGCTGCACGCCACCGGCCGCGGGATGGGCGAGTTCGTCGAGCGGCTGGCCGACACGCTGCGCGGCCGGCGGGTGGCCTCCCTGAGCACCTGGGACGTCTTCCACGGCATGGCGGGGGCCGGCGCCGCGCGCGGGCTGCGCGAGCTGTTCGCGCCGGACTCGGTGGTCTTCCCCGGCGGCGGTTCCAAGGCGGGTGTGCTGCCGGACGACTGGGCGCGGGGGGTGGCCGGCTTCTTCGGCGTGCCCCAGCTGCAGCTCGTGTACGCGATGGTGGAGGTGATCTCGCTGAACCTGCTGTGCGAGAACGCCGGCTACCACCTGGAGCCATGGCTGATCTTCTACCTGCTCGACCCCGGCACCGGGCTGCCGCTGCCCCGGACGGGCACCCGGACCGGCCGCGCGGCCTTCCTCGACCTCACCGCCGAGATCCACTGGGGCGGCTTCGTCTCCGGGGACGAGGTCACCGTGACCTGGGACCCCTGCCCGTGTGGCCGCACCACCCCGCGGCTGGGCACCCGGATCGGCCGGTTCGGCGGCACCCGCGGCGATGACAAGATCACTTGCGCGGCGACCACCGAGGCGCTGGGTGAGGCGCTGGAGTTCCTCAACGGGGCGCTGGTCTAGATGCCGGCACCACTGATCCCCGCGTTCGTCCGGGGTGAGCTGCGTACCGCCGGCCCGGTCGAGTCCGCCGCCGGTTTCGCCGCGCCGGATCCGCTCGGCCTGCTCGACACGCTCCCGCTGCGCGACCCCGCGCGCATGGCCGAGCTGCAGTCGGTGCCGCTGACGGAGATCATCGATCTGCTCGGCGAGGTCGGCGCCAGGCTGTCGGTGCCGGACAACCCGTTCCTGGCCGAGGCGCTGGACCAGCTCGCGGCCTACTCGGACCTGACACCGGCCCTGCTGCGCTCCACCTACCGGCAGTTGCCGTCGCTGTTCGAGCCGGGCCTGGTCCGCTCGGTCGCCGAGCGCACCGTGGGCACCCGCTTCCTGGACGGCTGGGCCGACGTCGGCGCCGGGGCGGTCCGCGCGTTCGGCTCCCGCTGCGTGCACATCATCGCCGGCAACAACCCGATCATCGCCGCGATCACCATCGTGCGCAGCGCGATCACCCGGTGCGACACGATCATCAAGAGCCCGTCCAACGACCCGCTCACCGCGCTGGCCATCGCCCGGACGATCGCCGAGACCGCCCCCGGGCACCCGCTCACCCGGCACCTGAGCGTCGTGTACTGGAAGGGCGGCGACGAGCGGTTCGAGCGCGCCCTCTACCACCCGGCACAGGTGGAGAAGATCGTCGCCTGGGGCGGGCTGGCCTCCGTCCAGCACGTCACCCGCTACATCCGGCCCGGGCTGGAACTCGTCCCGCTCGACCCGAAGCTCAGCGCCACCGTCATCGGCGCGCAGGCCTTCGCCGACGCGGCGAGCATGGCCGCCACCGCCCGGCTGGCCGCCGCCGACGTCGGCGTGCTCAACCAGGAAGGCTGCTTCAACGCCCGGGTGATCTACGTCGTCACCGGCACCGGCCCGGCCGGGGTGGCCCTGGCCAACCGGTGGGGACAACTGCTCTACGACGCCGTCCAGGCGCTGCCGGAACAGGTCAGCACCCCGGCCCGCCGTTTCGACCCCGACCTGCGGGCCGACCTGCGGGTGCTGCGCGCGGACACCGACTTCTACCGGGTGATCGGCGGCAGGGCCGACGAGGGCGCGGTGGTGGTCTCACAGCTGCCCGACCCCGTCGACTTCCACCAGACGCTGTCCGGACGGGTGGCCAACGTCGTCCCGGTCGACGACGTCGCGGACGCGGTCCGCGCGATGAACGCCTACACCCAGACCGTGGGGGTGTACCCGGAATCGCTCAAACGGCAGCTGCGCGACACAGCTCCGCTGTACGGGGCGCAACGGCTGGTCTCGCTGGGCTACGCGACGCGTTTCCGCGCGGACCTCCCCCAGGACGCCATGGAGCCCACCCGGCGGATGGTCAAGTGGATCGTGGACGAGACCTACCACCCGGAGCTGACCCACCCGCTGGAGCACCTGCGTCCCGGGAGCGGGCGGCGGGAAGCCGACCAGGAAGCCGAAGTGGCCCGGTGACCAGGAACACGAACAAGATCGCGGCTGGCGAGGACGTGGCCGGAAGGCCGGACACGGCCGAGAGACCGGACGTGGCCGAGAGCGGCGCCGGGAACGGGACGGCGGGCGGGGGCACGGGCAGCGCGCGGAGCGTGACCGCGGCTGTACGGCGGCTCATCGCAGACTTCGACCACCACGACCCGGCCTTCGACCCGGAGACGGCCATCGCCGTGCACCGGGGCATCCGGGAACGCGGCCGGGTCGTCCGTTCCCGGGCGTACGGCGGGATCTGGATCCTGTCCCACTACGACGACGTGGCGACCGCGCTGAAGGACCACGAGACCTTCAGCTCCGCGTCCGGGGTGTTCTTCCCCCGGGCGGCGGGGACCCCGCGGTTCGCGCCGCTGGAATACGACCCCCCCGAGCACACCACCTTCCGCGCCCTGATGCGGCCACCGTTCCTGGCGGCCCGGGCCCAGGACCTGCGACCGGCGGTGTCCGCCCTGGTGGCACGGCTGCTGCGACCGGTGGTGGAACGCGGGCACGGCGACCTGGTCGCGGAACTGGCCGTACCGCTGCCGCTGGCCGTGGTCGGCCTCGCCGTCGGTTTCTCCCCGGACGCGCAGCAACGCATCCGGCGGCTGACCGCGAACACCTGGTCGAGAATGCCCACCGACGACAGCCCCGACGGCTTCTGGCCGCCGTTCGCCGAGCTGTTCCGCGCCGAGATCCAACGGGCCCGCGCCGACCCCGGCGAGGACTACCTGTCCGCCCTGGTGCGGTCGGACTTCGACGGCCGGCCGGTCACCGACGCCGAGCTGCACGTGATGCTGGTCGCCTTCGCCATCGCCGGCCACGAGACGTCGATGAACACGCTCGCGCACCTGCTCTGGCAGCTCGCCCGACGTCCCGACCTCCAGGACGAGCTGCGCGGACGGCCCGAGCTGATGCCGGTGGCGGTGGAGGAGACGCTGCGGCTGTGGACGCCGGTGGACCACGGCACCCGGCTGACGACCAGGCCCGTGGAGATCGCCGGTACGACGATCCCCGCCGGCGCGCGGGTCGTGCTGCTCACCGGGGCGGCGAACCGGGACCCGGCGAAGTTCCCCGGCCCCGACGAGTTCCGGCTGGACCGGGACCCGGTCCGGCACCTGACCTTCGGCCAGGGCGCGCACTTCTGCATCGGCGCGCACCACGCCCGCACGGAGTTCCTCGCCGTCCTGGCCGAACTGGCCCGGCATCCGAACTACCGGCTCACCGGCCAGCCACGCCGCTACTTCGAGAACGGCCGGCACATCTGCCTCGACCGGCTGCCTGTCGCGTTCGGCTGACCGTGGGGCGTCCTCCCGCTCGGCGCGGCCCGTCCGGGACCGCCGGGCGGGGAAGGCACGGCCCCGGCTGGGAAGCGGAGGCCCGTCACCCGGCCGAGCGGCGAGGAGCCGGCCGGCCAGGGCTGGCCGGCCTGGACGGTCAGCGGGCGCGGCCGAACAGCGGGTGCGGGGACACCTTCACCGCCGGCGG
>NZ_CEVIVC010000004.1:76297-78800 GCF_982290645.1 Protofrankia sp. CiP1_Cm_nod4 | reverse complement strand
AGCCTGCCCGGCCCACTCCGCCTCGCGGATGGCCTTCATGGCCGCCTTCTTCGTCTCCGAATCCAGCCGGTCGATGAACAGCACCCCGTCGAGATGGTCGGTCTCATGCTGGACGCAGCGTGACAGCAGGCCGCTGCCCTCGATCGTGACAGGATCGCCGTGGACGTTCTGGCCGACCGCGATCACCCGCTCCGGCCGTCTCAGCTCGAAGGAGAGGCCGGGCAGGGACAGGCAGCCCTCCTCGCCGTCCATCAGCTCCTCGCTGAACGGCCCGAGGACGGGGTTGACCAGGTGGCCCACCTCGCCGTCCACGTCGTAGGTGAACACCCGCAGCGACACCCCGAGCTGCGGCGCGGCCAGCCCGACCCCACCCGCCTCGTGCATGCTCTCGACGAGGTCGTCGACCAGGCGGCGGAGCTCCTTGTCGAAGGTGGTGACCAGTTCGGCCACCGTCCGCAGCACCGGGTCCCCCAACAGCCGGATCTCTCGGACCGTCACTGCCGCACCTCTTCCCGACCGCTTCCCGCGCCCTCTTCCCGCGCCCGCAACATGTATCCATCAAAATACACGTCCATCAGGAACGAATTTATTACACTAAGTAACTTACGCGAGACATGGTCATCACGGCATCATCACAGCAAGGTGATCGGATCGGGGACGACCCGCACCGGTGGGGAGCGGCGGGCGTCGAGGACGCCGCTGGCCGCCTTGAGCGCGGCGGCGAGCTGCTGCCCCTGTGCCCTGGGGACCCGCACCAGGACACGCTCCCACCGCTGCCCGGCGGGCTCCGGCACGTCCGCGTCCTCGGCGCCGGCGGGCCGGGCCGCCCTCCCCGCGGGGGCGGACCGACCTGTCCCGCCGGCGGGAGCGGGCCGGCCCGCCGGCCCGGCGCCGGCCGGGCGGTCCGCCTCGTCCAGCGGGACCGGGCCGAGCACGTCGGCGCCGGCGGGCAGCCGCGCCGCCGCGACCAGGTCGGCAACCGCGCCGGCGGCGCCCTCGACGGCGATGACGCGGGTGGCCGGCGGGAAGCCGAGGGCGGCCCGCTCGTCCGCCTCCCGCCGGACGAACCAGGCCGGGTCCCAGCGGGTCAGCGCCTGGACCACCGCGAGCCCGGCGTCGGCGACGACGACGACCCGGCCGCCGTCGGCCGCGGGCCGGGCGAGCGCCGCCGCCGCGCACCACCGGCGCAGCGTCTCCTCGGCCGCGCGCAGGTCCGGGCGGCCCAGCAGCGCCCAGGTGTCGAGCAGCAGGACCGCGCCGTACCCGCCGTCGGCCACCGGCTCGGCCCCCGGGGTGGCCACCACCAGCGCGGGCTCCGCCGCGACGGCCGCCAGCACGCCGTCACGGCCGGAGGTGCGCACGACGGCCCCGGGGAAGGCACGTCCCAGCTCCTCGGCGGTGCGCCGGTCCCCGACGACGCTCGCCCGGAAGCGGACGTCCCGGCAGTACGGGCACCGCCACCCGGCCTCGGCCGGGACGGCCACCGAAGATCCGCCCAGGACGGCCGCCGGCAGTCCGCCCGAGACGGGCACCGGCGGTCCGCCCGGGACGGGCGCGGAAGGCCTGGTGGGCCATCCGCCGGCGCCGGCGCCGGTGGCGGCCCCGGGCTGCGGGTGGTGGGCGTCGGGCCGCGCGCCGACCGCCACCCGCGCGCACCAGCCGCAGGACGGCGGCCCGGAGCCGCCGTGGCGTCCCAGCGGCCCCCGGCAGTGCCGGCAGCGGGCCGGCCGCCGGCAGCCCGCGCAGGCCAGCGACGGCTGGTACCCGCGCCGCGGCACCTGCACGAGGACCGGCGCGCCCGCGGCCAGCGCCTCCCGGGCGGCACGCCAGGCCAGCGACGGCAGCCGCGCCGCCCGCGCCGCCGGATCCCGGGCCTGTTCGGTCTGCGACCCCGTCGCCTCGACCCGGGGCGCGGCGGCCCGGAGCACCGGGCGCGGCGCGGCCATGGCCGAGGCCCAGCCGACACGGACCATCGCCTCGGCGTCGGTCGACGGCGACCAGCCACCGACGATCAACGCCGCCCGCTGCTGGCGGGCGCGCAGCACGGCGACGTCCCGCACGTGCGGGTAGGGAGCGCGCGGCTCGGCGTGCAGGTCGTCCCCGTCGTCCCAGACGACGATCAGCCCGAGGTCCGCGACCGGGGCGAACACGGCCGCCCTGGTCCCCACGACGACCCGGGCCTGCCCGCGGCGGACGGCGAGGAAGCGTCGGTAGCGTTCGGCCGGGCCGAGATCGGCACGCAGTGTGACGAAATCGGCCGGGTCGAGCACGTCCGCCAGCGCGGCGGCGACCCGGTCGACGTCCCGGTGGTCGGGCACGACGACCACCGCCCCGCGGGCGGACGCCACCGTGGCGGCCACGGCCGCGGCGACCATCGACGGCCAGGACGGCCCGGGCAGCGCCCACCACACGACCCGGGGGCTGCCACCGGCCCGCAGGGCCGCCAGCGTCCGCTCCCCGTCGGGGTAGTCCGCCCAGGCGCCGGGCAGACCCGCCCGCGCCG
>NZ_CEVIVC010000004.1:74906-75898 GCF_982290645.1 Protofrankia sp. CiP1_Cm_nod4 | reverse complement strand
GGCCGCCACCGTCCCGCTCGCCGCCGTCCCGCTCGCCGTGATCTGTGCTGGCGGCTCCCCATCGGGGTGGATCACCCTGGCGCCGGACACCGCCGCTCCGGCTCCCGTGATCCCACCCACCGTCGGCCCGGCCGCCGTCGTCCGTGCCGGTGGGTCAGCCGGTGCCGGCGGGCCGGCGGGGGGCGTCGAGCTGGCGGGAGGCTCCTCCTGTGCCCGGGCCTCCTTCTCCACCCGGGCGTGCCGGGGTGGGACGGCGAGCCGGAGCACGTCGGCGACCGTGCCCGCGTAACGGTCGGCCACCGCCCGGGCCAGCTCGGCGATCTCGGGGGCGAGGACCGGCTCCGCGGAGGTGACCCGGGCCAGGAAGGCGAGCCGGCCGGTGTGCTCGGAACGCTCACGGCGTTCGAGGATGAAACCGTCCAGCAGCCGGCCGGCGAACCGGACCCGGACCCGGGCACCGGGAACGGCCTCCTGCGCCCACTGCCGCGGCACCAGGTAGTCGAACGGCCGGTCCAGATGGGCGTGCCCGACGTCCACCGCGACCTGGGCGACCGGCAGCTCGCTCGCGGCGACCGGCGCCCCCGCGGCGACGGCCCTCCTGCCAGCACTCACCCGAGGGGACGCCGGCCGGGGCGAGCGGGTACCGCGGGTGGCCGGCACGCCGGCGCCCGCCCCCGGGGCAGCTACGCCGGCCGCCGGTAGGGACATGCCGGCAGCCGGCCCAGCAGCCGGCCCAGCAGCCGGCATGGCGGCCAGGCCGGCCGTCGGGCCGGCCGAGGCGTCCAGCCCGCTGAAGACCCCAAGCTGTTCGGGCATACCCGTTTGGTACCAGCCCCCTACGACAGATCGTCCGCGCCCCCACGCGGACACCGGCCCCGGACGCGACAACCCCGAAACCCCGCGAAGCGGACACAGCCCCGCCATCCGCCCCGCTGACGGTCGCATGAGCGACCGCCAGCCCCACAAGAAACACCAACCGCCGAGGCAGAGGT
>NZ_CEVIVC010000004.1:71905-74546 GCF_982290645.1 Protofrankia sp. CiP1_Cm_nod4 | reverse complement strand
CCCCGGATTTTCGCTCTGCGAAAATCCGGGGTCAGCGGATGGCGTCGGCCAGGGCCTGGGCGCGGGAGGTGGACTCCCAGGTGAAGTCGAGTTCCGGGCGTCCGAAGTGGCCGTAGGCGGCGGTCTGGGTGTAGATCGGCCGCAGCAGGTCCAGGTCCCGGATGATCGCGGCCGGCCGGAGGTCGAAGACGGCGGTCACGGCGTCCTGGATCCGCTCGTCGGGGACCACGCCGGTGCCGAAGGTCTCGACGAACAGGCCGACGGGGTGCGCCTTGCCGATGGCGTAGGCGATCTGCACCTCGCACCTGCGGGCGAGCCCGGCGGCGACGACGTTCTTGGCGACCCAGCGCATCGCGTACGCGGCGGACCGGTCGACCTTGGACGGGTCCTTGCCGGAGAAGGCGCCGCCGCCGTGGCGGGCCATCCCTCCGTAGGTGTCAACGATGATTTTCCGCCCGGTGAGGCCGGCGTCCCCCATGGGGCCGCCTACCTCGAACCGGCCGGTCGGGTTGACCAGCAGCCGGTGCCCGTCGGTGGCGATGTCGAGGGTGGCCAGCTCCGGGGTGACGACGAACTCGGCGATGTCGGGCGCGAGCAGGGTGTCGAGGTCGATGTCGGCCGCGTGCTGGGTGGAGACGACGACGGTGTCCAGCCGCACCGGCCGGCCGTCGGCGTACTCGATGGTGACCTGGGTCTTGCCGTCGGGGCGCAGGTAGCCGATCCGGCCCTCCTTGCGGACGGCGGACAGGCGCCGGGCGAGCCGGTGGGCGAGCGCGATCGGCAGCGGCATCAGCTCGGGGGTCTCGTCGCAGGCGTAGCCGAACATCAGGCCCTGGTCGCCGGCGCCCTGGCGGTCGAGCTCGTCCTCGCCGGAGCCGCCCACCCGGGCCTCGTGGGCGGTGTCGACGCCCTGGGCGATGTCGGGCGACTGCGACCCGATCGACACGCTCACCCCGCAGGAGGCGCCGTCGAAGCCCTTCTTGGACGAGTCGTAGCCGATCTCCAGCACGCGCTCGCGGACGACGGCGGCGATGTCCACATAGGTGTCCGTGGTGACCTCACCGGCGACGTGGACCTGGCCGGTGGTGATCAGCGTCTCGACCGCGACCCGGCTGCGCGGGTCGTCTTTGATCATCGCGTCGAGGATGGAGTCACTGATCTGGTCAGCGATCTTGTCCGGATGTCCCTCGGTAACGGACTCGGAAGTGAACAGGCGCGTCGCCACGTCATGACCCCCTGGGAGATCCAGTCTGATTCGGGCGAAGTCTACCGGCGGGTACCGGCGGGCAGGCCGACAACGGAGCCATCCGCTACAGCGAGTCGCGTCACGACCAGGTCGAGCACCTGGTGCGCGAGCAGGTCCTTGCTGGTCCGTTCGATGGCGGTCTGGGTGCCGTCCGCGCCGAGGACCACGGCGGCGTTGTGGTCGACCTCGAAGCCGAGCCCGTCGCCGACCTGGTTGACGACCAGCAGGTCGGCTTTCTTGCGGGCGAGCTTCTCCCGGCCGAGGGCCACGATGTCCACGCCCGGCCTGCCGGTCTCGGCGGCGAAGCCGACGAGCAGCTGGCCCGGCCGGCGGGCGGCGACGAGCTCGGCCAGCACGTCGGGGTTGTGTGCCAGCGCCACCGGCTCGGGGACACCGTCACCTTTTTTGATCTTGTAGGACGCCCGTGCCACGGGCCGGAAGTCCGCGACCGCGGCCGCCATGATCACAACATCGGCCTGGGCTGCCTGGGCGTGCACGGCCTCGCGCAGCTGCGCGGTCGACACCACCGGGATGGTGCGCGCCCCGGCGACGTCCGGCAGCGCCACGTTGGCCGCCACCACGACGGTCTGCGCGCCCCGGGCGAGCGCGGCCCTGGCCAGTGCGTAGCCCTGGCGTCCGCTGGAGGAGTTGCCCAGGAAGCGGACGGGGTCGAGATGCTCCCGGGTGCCGCCGGCGCTGACGACGACCCGCCGGCCGGCGAGATCCAGCACCGTGCCCGCCGACGCGCCACCGGCCAGGACGCTGCCCGCCGGCGCGCTGCCCGCCGTCCCGGAACGGGCCGGCGCGGAACGGGCCAGCGCCGAGCGGGCCAGCACGGAACGGGCCAGCGCGGCGATCTCCGCCGGTTCCGGCAGCCGGCCGGCACCGGAGTCCGCGCCGGTCAGCCGGCCCACGGCCGGGTCGACGACCAGGCAGCCACGGGAGCGCAGCGTGGCCACGTTGGCCACGGTGGCCGGGTGCTCCCACATCTCGGTGTGCATGGCCGGGGCGAACATCACCGGGCACCGGGCGGTGAGCAGGGTGGCGGTGAGCAGGTCGTCGGAGCGTCCGGTGGCGGCGCGGGCGAGCAGGTCCGCCGTGGCGGGGGCGACGAGCACCAGGTCGGCCTCCCGGCCGAGCCGGACGTGCGCCACCTCGGCCGCGTCGGTCCAGACGTCGGTGGCCACCGGATGCCCGGACAGCGCCGCCCAGGTCGGCTCGCCGACGAAGCGCAACGCCGCCGCGGTGGGCACGACCCGCACGTCGTGGCCGGTCTCGGTGAGCTGGCGCAGCACCTCGACCGCCTTGTAGGCGGCGATCCCGCCGGAGACTCCCAGCACGACGCGGGGACGCCGCACAGCCGCGGGAGCGGCGGTACCGGTGCCGCCGCCGGCA
>NZ_CEVIVC010000004.1:68591-71880 GCF_982290645.1 Protofrankia sp. CiP1_Cm_nod4 | reverse complement strand
GGTGCCGGCGGGCGTGTCAGCGGACATCAGCGGTCATGTCCCGGTGGAACGGGTGCCCCGGTGGCCCCGGACGCCCCGGGCGTCCCGCGTCCGGGGTACCGGATGTCCTGGTGCCGGCACCGGGCGTCCCCGCGGTACCCGCAGGTGCGCCGACGGCGTGTGCGGCACCGGGACGTGGGTGGCGCGGGGGCCGACATGTGACTGGCATGCGGCTGTCGGAGGGCGCCGGCGCTCAGGAGGCCGGCGGCAGGGGCTCGCCGACGGTCTCGTGCGTCAGCAGACCCGCGTTGATCTCGCGCAGCGCGATGGACAGCGGCTTCTCCTGGGCGCTGGCGGTGTCGACCAGTGGGCCGACGTACTCCAGCAGGCCCTCACCGAGCTGCGAGTAGTAGGCGTTGATCTGCCGGGCCCGCTTGGCCGCGTAGATCACCAGACTGTACTTGGAGTCGGTGGCTTCCAGGAGCTCGTCGATCGGCGGGTTGGTGATGCCCTCGGGCTGCGCGACAGTGCCGGACACGGTGTCCTTCCGCAAACACGGGGCTGTCAGCCCGCTGACGGGCCGACAGCATGGTCAGGATGGTCAGGATGTGGTCGTGGAGAACGATGTGGTCGTGAGGAACGGGGTCAGGGCGGGCGCTCGGGACCGCGGCGGCCCCGCCGGAGCGGCTCACGGCCCCGCGGCCCGGGGCCGTGAGCCGCGGGCTGGTGGGCGTCCGCACCCTCAGCAGTATTCTCGGACCACGACGCCCTCGGACCACAACGGTACGGCCTGTCCACAGTAGAGCAGGCGACAGTGGAGCAGGCGACGCCGGGAGGGCAGGCGCGGCCAGGCGGCCCGCGGCCCAGCCCAGCCGGCCCAGCCCAGCCGCGGCGCTAGTCGGTGTCCATCAGGGCCACCAGCCGGCCCGCGGCCCCGGCCACGTCGTCGTTGACCACCACCGCGTCGAACTCGGATTCGGCGGCAAGCTCGGTGCGGGCCCGGCCGAGGCGGCGTTCGATCACCTCCGGCGGCTCCGTGCCGCGTCCGGTGAGCCGGCGGACCAGCTCCTGCCAGGACGGTGGTGCGAGGAAGACAAACCGGGCGTCGGGAATACCCGCACGTACCTGACGGGCGCCCTGGAGCTCGATTTCCAGCAGGCACGGCACCCCTTCGGCGAGACGGGCCGCCAGCGGCGCGCGGGGGGTTCCATAGGCATGACCGGCGAACATCGCGTGCTCAAGAAGCTCACCCTTCTTGACCATCAGGGTGAACTCCTCGGCATCGACGAAGTGATACTCCACCCCGTCGGTCTCCCCCGGGCGCGGCGCTCGTGTCGTGCAACTGACCGAAACCCAGACCTCGGGGTGACGTCGGCGTACCTCGGCGACGACTGTCCCTTTCCCGACGCCTGACGGACCGGACAGAACGGTGAGCCGCATCCATACACCGTAGTGTGCCGCGGCCACACACTCAAAAGAACATGATCGGCCCGGCTGTGGCCGGGCTGTGGCCCCGGCCCCGGCCGTGGCCGTGGCCGTGGCCGTGGCCGGACGGTGTACCGCCCGGCGCGCGACCCACCGTGGCGACCACCGGTCGGCCCGGTCGGCCCGGGTCGCGCGCGGCCCGCGGCCGTCCGCCCGCCGGCTCCCGCACCGGCTGGCCGCGCCCGGCTCGCCGGTGCGCATGCCCGGTGGCGCGCCGGCGAAGAAAAGTCGGTACGGCGGCCCGGCGCGGTGTGCCTGTCACCATTGCCCACCATTGCCGGGACGCCGTACCAGCCTCGCTGTGCCCAGGGATATGTCATGTGCCTGCCGGCCACCGGTGGTGCTCAGGAACCCGCGAACTCCTGAACCAGTGCGGCACGCTGTTTGGCACCCAGGCCGCGCAGGCGACGGCTGTCGCTGATCGCGAGCCGCTCCATGATCCTTGTGGCGCGGACGCGGCCGACGCCGGGCAGGGATTCCAGAACAGCGGCCACCTTCATCTTTCCGATGACCTCGTCGGTATCGGCTCTCTCCAGGACGGACGCGAGGGACACTTCCGCCTTCTTGAGCCGTCCCTTGAGTTCCGCACGCTGCTTACGCGCCAACGCAGCTTTCTCGAGGGCAGCAGCCCTCTGCTCGGGCGTGAGGGGCGGCAGGGGCACGGGTACGCCTCCTTCTTTGGGGTGATCACGGCGCCGCGCAAACTAGCGAATAACGGGTGTCTCGGTCCAGCCGGCGGTACGGGCACATCCGCGGACTATTGTCCACAGGACGGGGTCCATACGTTGGCCTGAATCGGGTTGCCGCCACACGCGCCCTTTGCTTTCGGTCGCTCGCGGACCACCGTACCGGGCAGATCCCCTCGAGATGGCCGGAGTGGGGCCTGTGTGATGTCACACCAGGTCAGCGGCACCGTGGCCGGGTCGCCATCCGGCCACGAACCGGGCCGCGGCAGCCCCCGGATCGTCGGTGGCAATGATCGGACGGCCGACCACGAGAAGATCGGAACCTGCGTCGACAGCTTCGGCGGGTGTTGCGGCACGCGCCTGATCATCGGGCCGCGACCCCGCCGCACGGATGCCAGGTGTGATAAGAGTCACATCATTTCCAACTTCCGAACGGACCGCGGCGACCTCCCGGGGGCTGCACACCACCGCGCGCGCGCCCGCGGCCACCGCCAGTGCCGCGAGCCTGCGCACGACGTCCAACGGCGTCCCGGCGAACCCGACGGCGGCCAGCTCCGCGCCCCCCAGGGAGGTCAGGACGGTCACCGCGGCGACCTCGACGTCGGGCGCGGCGTCGACCGCGGCGCGCACCATCGCCGTGCCCCCGGCGGCGTGCACCGTCACGTACCGGGGCGCCAGCCGGGCCACGGAGCGCATCCCCGCGGCCACCGTGTTGGGGATGTCGTGCAGCTTGAGGTCGAGGAACAGCCCGACACGCTCCTCGGCAGCCTGGGCCCCGGCAGCACGGGCCGTGGGGCCGGCAGCGGAGGCGGTGGGGCCGGCAGCGGAGGCAGTGGGGACACCGGGGACAGGGGGCCCGCCGGCGCCCGGCCCGTCCGCGGCCGTGCCAGGCGGGCGCCCTGTCCCGCGTGGCACGTGCGCTGTCTCGCGCGGCACGTCCGTGGCCAGGTCCCGCAGGGCCGTCACGATGCCGGGGCCCTCCCGGTGGAACAGCCCCAGGCCCACCTTCAGGACGGCCACGTGCGGGGCCACCGCCGCGGCCAGCCGCAGGGCGGACGGCCCGTCGGGCACGTCCAGCGCGACCGCCAGGGGTGGGCGTGACGTCCAGGTGCCCACCCGGGTCCGAGGGAACGCGGTCA
>NZ_CEVIVC010000004.1:58011-68250 GCF_982290645.1 Protofrankia sp. CiP1_Cm_nod4 | reverse complement strand
GTCCGGCCACCGTCATCCGGCCACCGTCATCCGGCCACCGTCGTCCGGACGCGGTCATCCGATCACCGTCTGCCGGTGGGCGTCGCCGGCGGGGGCGGGCGCGGTACCGGCGGGCCCGCCGGTACGCTGATCATCAGTGGGCCGGCCGGCGTCCTGGCCGGTGCCGGGGCCGTACGTCCGCTCCCAGGCGTCGTGCAGCCCGGCGTGGAAGCTCTGTAGCGGCCGCACACCCATGTCGCCGCGTATCAGGGCCTCGATGGCCTGCACGCAGGCGGCGGCGCCCTGGATCGTGGTGACGCAGGGCACGCCGGTGGCCACGCACGCCGCCCGGATCTCGTACCCGTCCAGCCGCGGCCCGACCCCCCACGGCGTGTTGATCACCAGGTTGATCTGGCCGGATATGATCATCTCGACGCAGTCGACCAGGTCCGGGTCGGGCACGGAGTGCTTGCCCAGGACGACCGCCTTCACCCCGTTGCGGCCCAGCACCTGCGCGGTCCCCTCGGTGGCGTAGACGACGAAACCGAGGTCGGCGAGCCGCTTGACCGGAAATATCATCGCCCGCTTGTCCCGGTTGGCCACCGAGACGAACACCCGGCCGTAGACCGGCAGCGACAGGGACGCGGCGGCCTGGGACTTGGCGTAGGCGGCGCCGAAGCCGGCGTCGATGCCCATCACCTCGCCGGTGGACTTCATCTCCGGGCCGAGCACGGTGTCCACCCCACGGCCGCCGGCGTCCCGGAACCGGCCGAAGGGCAGCACCGCCTCCTTCACCGCGATATGGGAGTCCAGCGGCAGGACCGCGGCGTCGCCGTGGGCGGGCAGCAGCCCCTCCGCGCGCAGCTGCGCCACGGTCGTGCCGGCCATCACCCGGGCGGCGGCCTTCGCCAGCGGCACCGCGGTCGCCTTGGACACGAACGGCACGGTCCGCGACGCCCGCGGGTTGGCCTCCAGCACGTACAGCACGTCGGACTGCAGCGCGTACTGGACGTTGAGCAGGCCGCGCACGCCCACGCCCTCGGCGATCAGCCGGGTGGACTCGCGGATGCGCTCCAGCTCGCCGCGTCCCAGGGTGATCGGCGGCAGCGCGCAGGCGGAGTCGCCGGAGTGGACCCCGGCCTCCTCGATGTGCTCCATCACGCCGCCGAGGTAGAGCTCGGTGCCGTCGTAGAGCGCGTCCACGTCGATCTCGACGGCGTCGTCGAGGAACCGGTCGACCAGGACGGGGTGCCGCGGGCTGATCTCGGTCGCCCGCTCGATGTAGCGGCGCAGCATCGCCTCGTCGTAGACGATCTCCATCCCGCGGCCGCCGAGGACGTAGGACGGCCGTACCAGCACCGGGTAGCCGATCCGTTCCGCCACCGAGCGGGCCTCGTCGAAGTGGGTCGCCACCCCGTGCGGCGGCGAGGGCAGCCCGGCCCGGGCGAGCACCTGCCCGAACAGGCCGCGGTCCTCGGCCAGGTGGATCGCGCGCGGCTCCGTCCCGACGATCGGGACGCCGGCGGCGGCCAGCGGCGCGGCGATGCCCAGCGGGGTCTGGCCGCCGAGCTGGACGATCACACCGACCAGTTCCCCGGCCTGCCGCTCGGCGTGGACGACCTCCAGGACGTCCTCGACGGTCAGCGGCTCGACGTAGAGCCGGTCGGCGGTGTCGTAGTCGGTGGAGACCGTCTCCGGGTTACAGTTGATCATGATCGTCTCGTAGCCGGCGTCCGAGAGCGCCATCACCGCGTGGCAGCAGGCGTAGTCGAACTCGATGCCCTGCCCGATCCGGTTGGGCCCGCTGCCCAGCACGATCACCCGCGGCCGGCCGCTGGGGGCGACCTCGGTCTCGCTGTCGTAGGACGAGTAGTGGTACGGCGTGGCCGAGGCGAACTCGGCCGCGCAGGTGTCGATGGTCTTGTAGACGGGCCGGATGCCGGCGCGGTGGCGGGCCGCGCGCACGGCGTCCTCGGTGGTGGCGAGCAGGTCGGCGAGCTGGGCGTCGGAGAACCCCGCGCGCTTGGCCCGCAGGATGTCCGCCGGGGCGAGGTCGGCCAGGTCACCGGTGACGGTGGCGGCGATCCGGTTGAGGTGGTCGATCTGCTCCACGAACCAGGGGTCGATACCGGTCACCTCGGTCACCCGCAGCCGGTCCGCCCCGGCCCGCAGCGCCTGCTGCACCGTGCGCAGCCGGCCGTCGTGCGGGACACCGGCCCGCGCCAGCAGCTCCTCGGCGTCCCCCGGGCCGCCGGTGAAGCCGAACACCGCCGACGGCTGCTCCAGCGACCGCAGCGCCTTCTGCAGCGCCTCGGCGAAGCTGCGCCCGACCCCCATCGCCTCGCCGACGGACTTCATCGTCGTGGTCAGCGCCGGGTCCGCCCCGGGGAACTTCTCGAAGGCGAACCGGGGCACCTTGACCACGACGTAGTCCAGCGCCGGCTCGAAGGCCGCCGGGGTGGTGCGGGTGATGTCGTTGGGGATCTCGTCCAGGGTGTACCCGAGCGCGAGCTTCGCGGAGATCTTCGCGATCGGGAACCCGGTGGCCTTCGAGGCCAGCGCCGACGACCGGGACACCCGGGGGTTCATCTCGATCACGACGAGCCGCCCGGTCGCCGGGTCCACGGCGAACTGGATGTTGCACCCGCCCGCGTCGACACCCACCGCGCGCATGACCGCGATGGCCATGTTGCGCATCTGCTGGTACTCGCGGTCGGTCAGCGTCATCGCCGGGGCGACCGTCACCGAGTCGCCGGTGTGCACCCCCATCGGGTCGACGTTCTCGATCGAGCAGACCACGACCACGTTGTCGGCCCGGTCGCGCATCAGCTCGAGCTCGAACTCCTTCCAGCCGAGCACGGACTCCTCGACCAGGACCTCCGAGGACGGGCTCGCGGCGATGCCGTCCGCGGCCATCCGGCGCAGCTCGCCGGCGTCGTGGGCGAAGCCGCTGCCGGCGCCGCCGAGGGTGAAGCTCGGGCGCACCACCACCGGGTAGGAGAACTCCTCGGCGGCGGCCAGGCACTCCTGCGGGGTCGTGCAGATGGCGCTGCGGGCGGTCTCGCCGCCGACGGCGGCCACGATGTCCTTGAACGCCTGCCGGTCCTCGCCCGCGCGGATCGCGTCGATGTTCGCGCCGATCAGGCGGACGCCGTAGCGGTCGAGCACGCCCGCGGCGTGCAGGTCCATGGCGGTGTTCAGCGCGGTCTGCCCGCCCATGGTCGCCAGCAGCGCGTCCGGACGCTCCTTCTCGATGATCTTGGCGACCGTCTCCGGGGTGATCGGCTCGACGTAGGTGGCGTCCGCGAGGTCCGGATCGGTCATGATCGTGGCCGGGTTGCTGTTGACCAGCACCACCCGCAGGCCCTCGGAACGCAGCACCCGGCACGCCTGCGTCCCGGAATAGTCGAACTCGCACGCCTGGCCGATGACAATCGGCCCCGACCCGATGACCAGGACGCTGGTCAGATCCTCCCGCCGCGGCATCAGCGCACGACCTCCCGTCCGCGTCCCCGTCTATCTGCCCCCCGGCCCGCCCCGCGGGCACCCGGCTGGCGGCCCGCCGGACCCGGGATGGCCGGCCCGCGGGCCGGCTCGCAGCGTCCCATACCCGGCCCGTCGCGGTGCCCCACGACACCGTGCCCGCTGGGCCTCGTCAGCGGACAGCCAGGACCGTCGGGCGTCACCGGCGGGCAGCCATGAGATCGCGGAAGCGCTCGAACAGGCCGTGCGCGTCGTGCGGGCCCGGCGCCGCCTCGGGATGGAACTGGACGCTGAACGCGGGCACGTCCAGGCAGGCCAGCCCCTCGACCACGTTGTCGTTCAACGCCACATGACTGACCTCGACCCGCCCGTACGGAGTGCGTGTGACGCCGTCGAGCGGCGCCCGGACGGCGAAGCCGTGGTTGTGGCTGGTCACCATGATCCGGCCGGTCGCGGTCTCGGCCACCGGCTGGTTGATCCCGCGGTGGCCGTAGGTCAGCTTGTACGTCTCGAAGCCAAGCGCCCTGGCCAGCACCTGGTTGCCGAAGCAGATCCCGAAGAGCGGGACCCCGGCGTCGAGCACCCGGCGCACCGCCTGGACCGCGTAGTCCGCCGCCGCCGGGTCGCCCGGGCCGTTGGACAGGAACACCCCGTCCGGGGACAGCTCCAGCAGCGCGTCGGCGCCGCTGCGCGCCGGCAGGACGTGCACCTCGCAGCCGAGGGCGCTCAGCGCGTTCGGGGTCGCCCGCTTCATGCCCAGATCGAGCGCGGCCACCCGGAAGTAGGGGGCGTCGGTGGCCGCCCGCACGACGTAGGGCGCGCGGGTGCTCACCTGCGGCGCCAGGTCGGCGCCGACCATGCTCGGGCTCATCCGCACCCGTTGGAGCAGCTCGCCGGGATCCTCCGTGGCCGGGCCGATGCCGCACCGCATCGCCCCGCGCTCCCGCAGGTGGCGGGTGAGGGCCCGGGTGTCGATGCCGCTGACGCCCACCACCCCGGCGTCCGCCAGCTCGTCGTCGAGGGTGCGCCGCGCCCGCCAGCTCGAGGCGATCCGGCTCGGGTCGCGCACCACGAAGCCTGCGACGTGAATCCGCTCCGACTCGTTGTCGTCGTCGTTGACCCCGGTGTTGCCGATGTGCGGCGCGGTCATGACCACGATCTGCCGGTGGTAGGACGGGTCGGTGAGGGTCTCCTGGTAGCCGGTCATACCGGTGGCGAAGACGACCTCGCCGAAGGCCTCCCCCCGCACGCCGAACGCCTCACCGACGAAGTCGCGCCCGTCCTCCAACATCAGCCGGACGTCCGAGCCGCCGGCGCGCGGCGCGGTGGAGCGCGCCGGCCCGTACAGATGGCCGGGCAGGCCACCCGCCACCGACGCCCGACCGCCGGAGCTGTCCCCGCCTACGCTCACCACGTCCCCAATCCGTTGCGACGCGTCCCCGGCCCGCCCCGGCGGGCCGCCGCCCCGCGGGCCCGCCGGGGCACTCACCCAGGTGTCCTTCATCTTGCGGACGACCTCCCCCAGCGGGGACGTCAGTGGATCGACACCGCTGGCCTGACCATCGGCCCGCGCGGTGTGCCCGGTCCCATCCGGCGGGCGCCGCCGCCCGCCGGGCCCACCGGGCCCGCCCGGCTCACCGGGACCACCTGCCGGGGCAGGCCCGCCGGCCGGTGGATAGCCCGGCCCGCCCGGCCCGTCCGGCCCGGGCCCGGGCGGCAGCGGTGCACGCGCCGCGGTGGACGACGGCGGGTGGGTGACCACCGTTATGGGCGAACCGCCCCGCCCCGTCGTGGACGGGCCACCGCGCGGCCCCGTGGGCGCAGCGCCCTGTGCCCCTGCGGGCGGAACGCCCTGCGGCCCCGTGGGCGAAACGCCCTGTGGGCGGGGCAGGCCCGGTACCGTCGCCGCGCCCGTCACCACCGGCCCGCCCGGCCCGCTGTCCGCTGGCGTGCCGCCCGGCCCGCTCCCGCCCGTGGGCCGGGCGGGGGTGGAGCGTTGCCCCGGCCCCGCGGCGCCCAGCGCCCGCGGGCGCAGCCGGGAGACCGCCCGGCCGACCGGATGGGGCCTGGTGATCTCGCCGTCGGTGGGCGCCGGCCCCGGGCCGATCAGGCTGTGCACAGCGCGGACCACCTTGGGCTGGCGGGCCCGGTCGTCCCCGCGCAGGCCCGTCTCCAGCTCGTGTGAGCCCAGCGACCAGGCGATGACGATGATGCGCCCGACGCCGGCGACCTTGCCGGCGTGCGCCCGCTCGAGACGGGCGCCGCGCACGGCCTCCCGCGGGATCCAGAACGGCTCGTTACCGGCCCGGTCCACCCGGATGCCGCGGTCGTGGACGGAGACGTACGCGTCGGCCCGTCCCCCCAGCCCGCGGGCGGTGACCCGGTCGAGCCAGTGGCCGGCGTCCACCGTGCCCAGGTACAGGCCCTTGATCGGCGCGGCCACCACCTCACCGATGGTCTCGGGGACCGCCGGCAGGTCGGGCAGGTCCTCCTCCTGGCGGCGCGCGCGGTGGCGCCAGCTGCGGCGCATGGCGTCCACCGCGGCGATGAACAGCAGGATGCAGCCGAAGGCGAACAGCAGGTGCAGGCCCAGCCGGTCCGGGCCGCGCGCGGGCTCCGCCAGGGGAAGGCCGCCGGGCAGCGCCGCGAACGCGGCGGCGAAGGTGAGATGGTCGGTCATGCGATCTTCCCGTCGAGCACGGTTGGACGCCCCCGCAAGAACGTGGCCTGGACCCGTCCAGGCAGCTTGCGGCCAGCGTAGGGAGTGTTGCGGCCACGGCTGGCCAGCGCGCCGGCGTCGACCGTCCACCGGGCCACCGGATCGACGAGGACCAGGTTCGCCACGGCTCCCGCCGACAGCGACAGCGCCCCGGCGCCGGCCGGGTGCACGTCGTGGGCGGCCGCCCGGGACGGCCGCGAGCCGGCCACGGGCGGGTGGTGATGCCCGCCAGCCTGCCCGCCAGCCTGGCCACCAGCCAGAGCATTGGCCCGACCGCCGGTGAGGCCGCCGGGCAGACCGCCGATCCGCCCGGGGGCGACCGACATCCGGTCGGCGAGGCCGGCCCAGTCCAGCAGGCCCGTCTCCAGCATGGTCATGATGGCGATCGACAGGGCGGTCTCCAGGCCGACCATGCCCGGGCGGGCGGCCATCCACTCGGTCTCCTTGTCCTGCGGGGCGTGCGGGGCGTGGTCGGTGGCGATGCAGTCGATCGTGCCGTCGGCGAGCCCGGCGCGCAGCGCCGCCACGTCCGCGGCGGTCCGCAGCGGCGGGTTGACCTTGTAGACCGGGTCGAAGGAGGTGACCAGGTCGTCGGTGAGCAGCAGGTGGTGCGGGGTGACCTCGGCGGTGACCCGCCAGCCCTTGGACTTCGCCCACCGCAGCAGCTCCACCGAGCCGGCGGTGGAGACGTGGCAGACGTGCAGCCGGGAGCCCACGTGGCCGGCGAGCAGCGCGTCCCGCGCGATGATCGCCTCCTCGGCGGCGGCCGGCCAGCCGGGCAGGCCGAGCCGCGCGGAGACAGCCCCCTCGTTCATCTGCGCGTCCTCGGTCAGCCGGGGCTCCTGGGCGTGCTGGGCGATCACCCCGTCGAACGCCTTGACGTACTCCAGCGCCCGGCGCATGAGCACCGCGTCGGACACGCAGTTGCCGTCGTCGGAGAACACCCGCACGGCCGCCGCCGAGGACGCCATCGCGCCGAGCTCGGCGAGCCGGGTGCCGCGCAGCCCCTCGGTCACCGCGCCCACCGGGCGCACGTCGCAGTGCCCGGCGTCCCGCCCGAGCCGCCAGACCTGCTCGACGACGCCGGCGGTGTCCGCGACAGGCTCGGTGTTGGCCATCGCGAACACGGTGGTGAAACCGCCCAGTGCCGCCGCCCGGGTGCCCGAGGCGACGGTCTCGGCGTCCTCCCGGCCCGGTTCGCGCAGGTGGGTGTGCAGGTCCACCAGCCCGGGCAGGGCGACCAGGCCGTCGGCGTCCAGGACCGTCGCGCCCACGGCGGACAGGTCGCGACCGGCCTCGGCGATGATCCCGCCGTCGAGCAGCAGGTCCACCGGGTCGCCGCCGAGCGGCCGCACCCCGCGCAGATGCCAGCGCCCGGCCTCGTGCGCGGGCCCGCCGGCGGTGTCGCCGCGCCGCGTCATGGCACCTCCCTGGTACCGCCGAGAAGCAGATACAGAACCGCCATCCGCACGCTTACGCCGTTGGCGACCTGTTCGACCACGGTCGAGCGGGTCGAGTCGGCCACATCCGAGGCGATCTCCATGCCGCGCACCATCGGCCCCGGGTGCATGACCAGCGCGGACGGCGGCATCGCCGCGAGCCGGTCGGCGTCCAGACCGTACCGGCGGCTGTACTCCCGCTCGGTGGGGAAGAACGCCGCGGTCATCCGCTCCCGCTGCACCCGCAGCATCATCACCACGTCGCTGGTGGGCAGGACCGCGTCCAGATCGTAGGAGACCGCCACCGGCCACTGCTCCACCCCGACCGGGACGAGGGTGGGCGGGGCGACCACCGTCACGGACGCGCCCAGCGTGGACAGCAGCCACACGTTGGAGCGGGCCACCCGGGAGTGCAGGACGTCACCGACGATCGTGACGGACAGGCCCTCGACCCGGCCGAGCCGGCGGCGGATGGTGAACGCGTCCAGCAGCGCCTGGGTCGGATGCTCGTGGATGCCGTCCCCGGCGTTGAGCACGCTGCCGCGCACCCAGGCGGCCAGCCGGTGCGGCGCGCCGCTGGCGGGATGCCGGCAGACCACGGCGTCGGCCCCCATCGCCTCCAGGGTCTGGGCGGTGTCCTTGAGGCTCTCGCCCTTGGAGACGCTCGACCCCCGGACCGAGAAATTGATCACATCCGCGGACAGCCGCTTGGCGGCGAGCTCGAAGGACGTCCGGGTCCGGGTCGAGTCCTCGAAGAAGAGGTTGACCACGGTACGGCCGCGCAGGGTCGGCAGCTTCTTCACCGACCGGCCGGCGACGGTGGCCATGTACTCGGCGGTGTCCAGCACCAGCAGGGCGTCGTCCCGGCCGAGATCCTGGGTGGACAGCAGGTGGCGCATCATGCCTGCCCCGCCGTCCCCGGCCGGCTCACAGCCGGCCCGTTCACAGCCGCGGCGGGCGGCGGTGCGACGGCCCGGCCGTGCCGGCACGCCGGGCGCGCCGGCGCACCCCCCGGACTCATCGGCCCGCTCCTTCCGACAGGATCATCACGGCGTCCCGGCCGTCGGTCTCGGTGAGGCGGACCGCGACGGCCTCCTGCCTGGACGTCGGCATGTTCTTGCCGACGTAGTCGGCCCGGATCGGCAGCTCCCGGTGCCCGCGGTCCACCAGCACCGCGAGCTGCACCACCCGGGGCCGGCCGAACTGCGCCAGCGCGTCGAGCGCCGCCCGCACCGTCCGGCCGGAGAACAACACGTCGTCCACCAGGATCACGGTGCGGCCGTCGATCCCACCGTCCGGCAGGTCGGTCACCGCCAGCGGGCGGACGGCGCGCAGCTGGAGGTCGTCACGGTGCATGGTCGGATCGAGCGAGCCCACGCCGAGCTCGACGCCTTCGACCGCCCGGACCCGGTCGGCGAGCCGGCGGGCCAGCGGGACACCGCGGGTGGGTATACCGAGGAGCACGACGCCGTTCCCACCGGCGGTCTTCTCCAGGATCTGGTGGGCCATCCGGGTGAGCACCCGGCCGATGTCCGCGCCGGAGAGCACCGTGTGGGCCGTGCCGGGGCTGTCGGGAGCGCCTGCCCGCGGGCCGGGCGCGGACCCGGCCTGGCCGGGGGCGCCTGGCCCCGGGGTGCCTGGCCCGGGCCTACCTGGAGTGGGCCTACCTGGGGCGGGCGTGGTCATATCCAGGCCCTCCTTCCCCGCCTCACGGGACGGTCCTTAAAGGAGCGGTCCGGATGACGGTATCAGGCAGCACGCATTGTCACTGCACGTTACCTAACATGAACTGCCTGCACACGAACGGTCCGTGACACAGAAATTCTTTACTCGTAACGCCTAGTGCAATCGACGGGCTACAGAAAGTGGTACAAAGAAAGTGTCGACACGACCCCCCTGGTGGTGAGCGACAACCGACCCAGGACTACTATCGGTAACCACCGGCGGCAAGAGCCCCGGTTCCAACTGATCGACCACGACGGGAGTGGGCACTCCGATGTCCGACTATGCGAAGGCGCTCGGTGCTCGGCTGCGAGCAATACGCACCCAGCAGGGGCTCTCGCTTCATGGCGTCGAGGAGAAGTCGCACGGGCGCTGGAAGGCTGTCGTCGTGGGCTCCTACGAACGCGGAGATCGCGCTGTTACGGTGCAGCGCCTGTCCGAACTGGCCGAGTTCTACGGTGTCCCCGTGGGAGAGCTCCTCCCCGAGGGTTCCACCGTGGCTCCGCTCGAGCAGTCTCCGCGCATCGTCCTCGACCTGGAACGGCTTTCCCAGGTTCCGAAGGAACACGGCGGCCCACTCGCCCGCTATGCGGCGACCATCCAGAGCCAGCGTGGGGACTACAACGGCCGCGTACTGTCCATCCGGTACGAGGACCTGCGTTCCCTGGCCGTCATCTACGACACCTCGCCGAGCAAGCTCACCGAGCAGCTCGTCTCATGGGGCGTCCTGAGCCCGGAACAGGGCCAGGAAGCCGGAATCAGCGAATCGGCCTGACCGGCCACCGCTGACCGGGCCCTGCCTGACACAGGCGGCGCGGGCGCGCCTTTCACGTCGCCGCGGGACGTGAACGTGGGCCTGGCGGGGCCATCGGCGGACCACGCGGCCTGCTCGGCCGC
>NZ_CEVIVC010000004.1:56211-57655 GCF_982290645.1 Protofrankia sp. CiP1_Cm_nod4 | reverse complement strand
ACGCGGAGCCAGCGTCGTCTCCGCGTATGCCGTCGTCACGGGCGTCGTCATGTCCGGACGGCCGTCGGCGGCAGATCGTTCCCGCGTGCCGCCGACGGAAGACGAGCAGGTCCGGCCGCTTCGCCCCCGGCCTGGTCGGGACATCCTCCGAGATGTCACCCGGCCAGGCCGGGGACACCCACGTTCTCGAACGAGCGGGGCCTCGACACTGTTCCCGGCGGTCGCGCCGCGGTGGGCCTGACGGGCCTCCTACGAGCTGTCGCGCTCCTGGCGTTCCCCGCGAGGGATGTTCCCCGCCAGTGATGTTCCCCGCCAGGCCGCTGCGGGCCCGCGCTCCTACGAGCGGGAGGCCCGGCCCAGCTTGAGGTCGAGCAGGCGCGCCAGCAGCCCGTTGACGAAGACCGGCGACCGCTCGGTCGACACCAGACCCGCCAGCGCCACCGCCTCGTCGATGGCCACCCCGTCGGGGATGTCCTCACGCCACAGCAGTTCCAGCGCGCCGATCCGCAGAATGTTGCGGTCCACCGGCGGCATGCGCTCGAGGGTCCATTCCTCGGCATGGTCGGAGAGCATCTCGTCGATGTCGGCGAGCCGCTCGACGACACCCTCGACGAGCGAGACCGTGTATTCGGGCACCGGCGGGTCGGCCTGGGCGAGCCGCTGCGCGAGAGTCTCGGTGAAGCTGCTCCCGCGCAGGTCCGCCTCGTAAAGGATGTCGAGAGCGCGCTTGCGGGCCTTCGACCGGGCGCTCAGCTCGTCACCCGGCCCAGGTAGCGGCCGTCCCTGGTGTCCACCTTGACCTTCTCCCCGGTGGTGATGAACAGCGGCACCTGGACCGTGGCACCGGTCTCCAGCGTCGCCGGCTTGTTGCCACCGGTGGAACGGTCGCCCTGGACACCCGGCTCGGTCGCCGCGATGACCAGCTCGACGCTGGCGGGCAGCTCCACGTAGAGCGGCTCCCCGTCATGCAGCGCGACCGTCGCCGTCGTGTTCTCCAGGATGTAGCTCGCCGCGTCGCCCACGACCGCCGGCGGGATCGGGATCTGGTCGAACGACTCGCTGTCCATGAAGACGAAATCAGCGCCGTCACGGTAGAGGAAGCTCATCTCACGGCGGTCGACGGTCGCCACCTCGACCTTCACCCCGGCGTTGAAGGTACGGTCGACAACCTTGCCGGTCAGCACGTTCTTCAACGTCGTCCGGACGAAGGCCCCGCCCTTGCCGGGTTTGACGTGCTGAAACCCGACGACGTTCCACAGGGTGCCGTCGAGGTCGAGCGTCATGCCGTTCTTCAGATCATTCGTGGTCGCCACTGCGCACAACTCTCCAGCCGGACCAGCAGGTTGGCCCGTTCGACTGACGGGGGGGGATCCCGCGAAAGTCTATCTGCCCCGGGCAGCGCCTTCGGCGCGGCCCGGGGACCCCGCCACCCACATGCCCCCTA
>NZ_CEVIVC010000004.1:50304-55429 GCF_982290645.1 Protofrankia sp. CiP1_Cm_nod4 | reverse complement strand
GCGGGCCGCGACCGCGCGCAGGGCGAGGAGGTAGGAGTCGAAACCGAGGCCGGTGATAGTCCCGGTCGCCACCGCGCTGATCACGCTGTGGTGCCGGAACGCCTCCCGGGCATGGGTCTGGCTCAGGTGGACCTCGACCAGCGGGCCCGCCACCTGCGCGGCCGCGTCGCGCAGCGCGTAGGAGTAGTGCGACCAGGCACCCGGGTTCAGCACGACCGGGACGCCGAGGTCGGCGGCCTCGTGCAGCCAGCGCAGCATCGTGGCCTCGTCGTCGGTCTGCCGGCAGTCCGCCACCAGGCCGAGCTCCCCGGCCAGCTCCTGGCAGGCCGCCACCAGGTCGGCGTAGCTGCGGCTGCCGTACACCGCCGGCTCCCGCAGCCCCAGCCGGCCGAGGTTCGCCCCGCTGAGCACCATGACCTTCACGACCGGGCCCTCATGACCGGGATCTTCATACCCGGGCCTGCGTGGCCGGGCCTGCGTGGCCGCGCCCTCGTGGGCGGGCACCCGACGCGCCAGGCCCCGGCGGGGCCTCCCCCGTGCGCCTGGCCCGGGTGTGCCGGGGTGCTGTCACCGCTCGTCCCCGCCGGGCAGGTCCGACAGCTCCCGGGCCACCTCCGAGAACGCGGCCACGACCAGCGCCCGGTCCGGGTCCTCCAGGATGCGTGGCCGGCCGAGCCCCTCGAGGGCGACGAACCGCAGCCGCCGGCCGCGGCTCTTCTTGTCCAGCCGCATCGCGTCGAGCAGCTCCGGCCAGCGGTCCGCCCGGTAGACGGTGGGCAGCCCGACCCGTTCGAGCAGCGCCCGGTGCCGGTCGGCGGTGGGCTCGTCCAGGCCCAGCGCGAGCCGGCCCAGCGAGGCCGCGAAGACCATGCCGACCGATACCGCCGCACCGTGCCGCCAGCTGAACCCCTCGACCTTCTCGATGGCGTGCCCGAGGGTGTGCCCGTAGTTGAGGATCTCCCGCCGGCCGGCCTCCCGCGGGTCGGCCGACACCACCGCCGCCTTCACCCGGATCGACCGCTCGATCAGCTCGCGCTGGTGGCGCAGCCCGCTCGGGTCGTCCTCGAGCAGGTCGAGGATGGCCGGGTCGGCGATGAAACCGGCCTTCACGACCTCGGCCAGGCCCGAGATCCGCTCGTTGGCGGGCAGGCTCGCCAGCGTCGCCAGGTCGGCGAACACGGCGAGCGGATGGTGGAAGGCCCCGACGAGGTTCTTGCCGGCGTCGGTGTCGATGCCGGTCTTGCCGCCGACCGCCGCGTCCACCATCCCCAGGACCGTGGTCGGGACCTGCACGAGGTCGACGCCGCGCAGCCAGGTGGCGGCCACGAAGCCGGCGAGGTCGGTCGTCGCCCCGCCGCCGAGGCCGATCACGACGTCGTCGCGGGTGAAGCCGACCTGGCCGAGGACGTCCCAGCAGAAGCCGGCGACGCGGGCCTGCTTGGCCTCCTCGCCGTCGGGGACCTCGACCGCGTGGGCCTCGACCTTCGCGGCATCCCGCAGGTCCGCGACCACCGCCTCCGCGGTCGCCCGCAGCGCGCGGGGGTGGATGACCGCGGCCCGGGTACGGCCGGCGACCCGCTCGGCGAGCTCGCCGAGCAGGCTCGTGCCGACCACGACCTGGTAGGGACGCTCGCCGGTGGGCGCGACCTCGATGCGGGTCACCGCGTCCGGGGCGGCCGGCCCCCCCTGGGACGCCAGCGGGGCGGCGGGGACCGGGGCCGCCGGCGATGTCGTCACGGCCCGACCAGCGGCCCGGGCAGCCGGCCCGCCGGCGCCGCGACAGCATGATCGTGATGCCGGCGGTCCGCCAGCAGCTTCTCGACCAACCCGACCACCTCCTCAGGTGTGTGCCCCACGGTGTCCACCACCGCGGCGGCGACTTCGGCGTACAACGGCGCGCGGGCCCGCAGCATCGCGGCGATCCTGGTGCGCGGCCCCTCGACCAGCAGTGGCCGGTCCCGGGCCAGGCCGACCCTGGCCACCGCGTCGTGGACCCCGACGTCGAGGTGGACGACGGTGTGCCCGCGCAGCGCCTGCCGGGTGGCCGCGTCCAGCACGGCCCCGCCGCCGAGGGCGAGCACCCCGTCGTGCCCGGCCAGGGCGCGGGCGACGGCGTCCCGCTCCAGTGCGCGGAAGTGCTCCTCCCCCAGCTCGACGAAGATGTCGGCGACGGACCGCCCGGCCCGGGCCTCGACGTCGGCGTCGGTGTCCCGGAAGGCCACCTCCAGCCGCCGCGCCAGCAGCCGTCCGACCGTGGTCTTCCCCGACCCGGGCGGGCCCACGAGCACCACGACCGGCCGCCGCACGCGGGCCGCCGCGGCAGCGCTGCCGGCGGCGGCACCCTCAGCGGCAACGCTGCCAAGGGCGACACCGTCGGCGGCGCCGCTGTCAGCGGCGCCAGTGGCAGCGGCGCCGGCGGCGTCCGGAGAGCCGGTCACCGGGCCGCCACCAGGACAGCGGCGATCATATCGGCTCCGATCGGACGATCAGGGACTTCAGGTATGTCTCACAGTTGCGGCGGGACTCCTCCACCGAGTCGCCGCCGAACTTCTCCAGGGCCGCGTCGGCGATCACCAGCGCCACCATGGCCTCGCCGACCACCCCGGCGGCGGGCACCGCGCACACGTCCGAGCGCTGCGCGATCGCGACCGCCCGCTCCCCGGTGGCGACGTCGATCGTCGACAGCGGCCGGGACAACGTCGAGATCGGCTTCATCGCGGCCCGGACCCGCAGCGGCTCACCGGTGGTCATCCCCCCTTCGACGCCGCCGGCGCGGTCGGTGGCCCGCCGCACCCGGTAGATGCCCCCCGGGTGCGCCACCGCCTCCGGGGCGTCCCCGGCGGGCACCGACTCGATCTCGTCGTGGGCCTGCGACCCGCGGCGGCGGGCCGTGGTGAAGCCGTCACCGAACTCCACGCCCTTGATCGCCTGGATGCCCATCAGCTCCCCGGCGATCCGCGCGTCGAGGCGGCGGTCGCCGTGCACGTAGCTGCCCAGCCCCGGGGGGCAGCCGTAGGCCAGCACCTCGACGATCCCGCCCAGGGTGTCGGCGTCCCGGTGGGCGGCGTCGATCTCGGCGACCATCCGCACGCTCGTCGCCGGGTCGGCGCAGCGGACCGGGTCGGCGTCCACCACGTCCATCGCGGCCGGCTGGGGCAGCGGCGAGCCGGGCGGCACCTCGACACCGCCGATCGACACCACGTGCGAGACGACCTCGATGCCGTACGCCTGCCGCAGCAGGGCCTTGGCGACCGTGCCCAGCGCGACACGGGCCGCGGTCTCCCGGGCGCTGGCCCGTTCCAGCACCGGGCGGGCGTCGTCGAACCCGTACTTCTGCATACCGGCAAGATCCGCATGGCCGGGCCGGGGGCGGGTCAGGGGGGCGTTGCGGGCCAGCCTGGCGAGCCCCTCGGCGTCGACCGGATCCGGCGCCATGACCTCCCGCCACTTCGGCCATTCGGTGTTGCGGACGACGACGCTCACCGGGCCGCCCAGGGTCAGGCCGTGGCGGACCCCGCCGAGCAGCTCGACCTCGTCCCGCTCGAAGCTCATCCGGGCGCCCCGCCCGTGCCCGAGCCGACGCCGGGCGAGTTCGTCGGCGATCAGGGAGCTGGACACCCGGACACCGGCCGGCAGCCCCTCCAGGGTCGCCACCAGAGCCGGCCCGTGCGACTCCCCGGCAGTCAACCAACGCAGCATGGGGCCAGTCTTCCACGCCACCGGCGCGCCGGAACCAGCTCCTTCGGTCGGGATGCCCCGGGACGGGAACACTCCGGCGGGACGGGGACGCTCCGGCGGGTTCAGCCCGCGTTCCAGCCGAGGACGCCGACGAACGCCCCCGTCAGCAGGAACGGCCCGTAGGCGATCGACGTCCGCCGGCCGGCCCGCCGCGTCACCAGCAGGACCAGCGCCCACACCCCGGCGAGGACGATCCCGGCCAGCAGCCCGGTGAGGGCCACCGGGACGCCGAGCCAGCCGAGCGCGCCGCCGAGCAGACCGGACAGCTTCACGTCACCGAAGCCCAGACCGGCACCGGGCAGCGCCCAGAGCGCCGTGAACAGGGCGAGCACGGCCGCCGCCACCGCGACGGCGCGCACCCAGCGCCCCGGGCCGCCGTCCAGGGCCGCGGCGATGCCGAACAGCCCGGCCAGGACCGGGTAGGACGGCAGGGTGATCACGTCGGGCAGCCGGTGGACCCGGGCGTCGACGGCGGCCAGGACCACTCCGACCACCCCGAGGTAGGCGTACGCCGGCAGCCAGGCGACATGATCGGTCAGCTTGGCCGCGAACGCGACGACGACGGTGGCCGTGAGCAGGCCGAGGACGTCCCGGGTCGGCGCCGGCCGGCGCGGCTGCTCCCCCGCCAGCGGCCCGAAGAAGCCCACCATGCGGGTCAGCCCCGGGACGACGCACAGGACGGCAAGAACGATCACGGCGACCAGCACGGCCGACCCGGACGACATGGCCGCCCCGCCCGGCGGGACGCTCACCGTGCCGCCAGGGCGGCTTCGCCCGCGGCCAGCAGCAGGTCCACGTCCACCTCGGCGCCGGTGAACAGCCGGACCTGCCCGACCGCCTGGGCGGCCAGCACGACCAGCCCACCGGCGACCGGCGCCCCGGCGGCCCGCGCGGCGGCGGCGAGCCGGGTGGGCCACGGGTGGTAGAGCAGTTCGACCAGGGCGGTCGAGGCGGGCCACGGCCGGCGCGCGAGCTCGTCGGTGGCACCGGCCGGCGTGGTCGCGAACACGACGTCGGCGGCGGCCAGGAGGCTCGCCGGGTCCGCCGGGTCCGCTGGGCCCGTGGCCGCGGCGGGCCCGGCGCCGGCGGTGTCCCAGCGGTGGACGGTGACGGCCAGCCCGAGGGCGGCGCCGATCTCGACCAGGGGAGCCGCGGCCGGCGGCCGGCGGGCGAGGATGTCGGCCCGCTCGGCGCCGAGCGCGGCGAGCGCGGCGAGCACGGCCCGGGCGGTGCCCCCGGCGCCGATGACGAGCGGGCGGCGCGGGGCCCGCCCGGCGCCGAGGACCGTCGTCACGGCGTGCGCCGTTCCGGCGACGTCGGTGTTGAAGCCGGCCAGCCGGACGGGCCCGGCGGCCCCGGCGCGCTCCTGCCCGGCGTCCCGTCCGGC
>NZ_CEVIVC010000004.1:46316-49717 GCF_982290645.1 Protofrankia sp. CiP1_Cm_nod4 | reverse complement strand
TCATGACCCGCCCTCGGAGCGGTAGCGGGCCAGTGCCTCCTGCCACTCCCGGTCCGTCGTCGCGAAGATGGTCACGTTCGACTTCGGCAGGGACACGAAGTACGTCCACGGCCCGTCGGCCGGGTGCAGGGCGGACTCCAGCGCCCACTTCCCCGGGTTGGAGATGGCCCCCGGCGGCAGGCCCGCCACCTTGCGGGTGTTGTAGGGGTTGTTGCTGGCGAGCTGGCTCTGGGTCAGCGGGCCCTCGTACTCGTCGAGGGCGTACCGGGTGGTCGAGTCCAGGTCGAGGCGGCGGAACCGGCCGGAGGTGTCGGCGAGCCGGTTGTAGATGACCCGGGCGACCTTCGGCCCCTCGTCCGGGTTCTTCACCTCACGTTCGATGATGGAGGCGATCGTGACGATGTCCTGAGGGGTGCGGCCCAGCGCGGCCGCGCCCGCCTCGATGCCGAGGCCGGCCGTCTCCGTCCTGAACCTGTCGACGAAGCCCTTGAGCGTGGCGGTCGCGGAGGCGCCGGGCCGCAGGTCGTAGGTGAAGGGGTACAGATAGCCCTCGACGCTGGCGGCGTACGACGGCAGCTGGAGCTCGCCCGGCCTCCTCACGATCTCCTCGAGCGCGGGGAGCGGCTGGCCGGTGCGTTCGGCCAGCGCCGTGAGCACCTGTTTGACCGTCATGCCCTCGGTGATAGTGAGCCGGAACAGGGTGTGGGACTTCACGTCCAGCAGCGTGGCCAGCGCGTCGGCCGCCCGCAGGTGCTGCCTGAGCCGGTAGAAGCCGGGCTGGATGGAACGTGACCGCTCGTCGGCCGCGGCCGCGTTGACGAAGGCGGCCGGTGTCCGCACGACCTCGGCGGAGGCGAGCACCCGGGCGATGTCCCGGGCGGTCGAGCCGGCCTGGATCTGGATGATGACCGAGCCGTCGCCGGGCCCGGAGTAGTCGATCGCCGACTCGCCGGCCGTGACGCGCCCGATCACCTTGCCCGCGCCGTAGATCCCGCCGCAGAGGACCCCGGCCACCACCACCAGGACCGCGATAAGCTTGTGCGCGGTACGGCCCCGCCGCCGGGCCCGGCCACGGCTGCCACGGCTGCCGTGGCTTCCACGGCCACCGCCGGTGGGCCTGCTGCGGTACGAGGCCCGGCTGCCTGACGCGTCATCGAGCAGCTCGTCGAGGTCGTCCCCGATCACGTGTCGTCCGCGCGGCGATCCGGCTCGCGCCGGGTGGCCACGGCGTCGGACGCCCCCGCGTCACGCGGGATGTCCAGGGCGGACTGCAGGATCTGCACCGCTGCCTCCTGGTCTACGACTGCGCGACGGTCCCGTGCGCGCAGGCCACGCTCGGCCATCCGGCGGTGGGCCACGACAGTGGTCAGCCGCTCGTCGACGAGCCGCACCGGGACAGGGGCGACCCGGGCCGCCAGCAGGCCGGCGTACGCCCGGGCCTGGCGGGCCGCCGGCCCCGGGAGGCCGGACAGCCGTGTCGGGAGACCCACAACGACCTCCACCGCATGACGATCCTGCACAATCATCGCAATCTCGTCGAGATCGCTGTTCAGCCGGGTGTCCCGTCGCAGCGTCGTCACCGGGAACGCGATCCTCGCGTCAGGGTCGCTGGCCGCGACCCCTATTCTGACTGTGCCCACGTCGATACCGACATGCACCCCCGCCCGGCGGCTCATCGCGGACCGCCGGGGCCGGCCGATGCCCGGGCCGGCCCCGGGACGCGCTCACGCGGAACGGGTACCGGCGATGCCCGAGGCGGCGGCACCGGGCGGGCCGCCGTCGGCACCGTGCGCGTCACCGGTGTCATCCAGCCCCAGAGCCTGACGAAGCTCATCCTCCCGCTCGGCCATCCCTTCCCGGACGTCGGCCAGGAAATCCTGCACCGACTCTACGAGGGAACCGGCGAGATGCTGCGGAGTGAGGGTGGACACGGCGCGGGCGGCACGCCGCACGGTCACCACTCCCACCGCCGCGCCGAGCGCGATGTAGAACAGCCGCGGCATCACGCGCTCCGGCTGTCGACGTCGGCCCCGCGCAGGGTGGCCGCCGGCGGCGCGGACGCGGCCGGGCCGGCGCGCCGGGCCGCCCGCCGGCTGGCCCGCTGCGCCGCCCGGTCCGCCTTGATCTCCGCCGTGATCCGTGACTCGATGTCGGCGCGGGCCCGCTTCGCCGTCGCCCGCCGGACCCCGTAGGAGAACGCCGCGACCCGCACGACCGGGCCGCCGACCGTCGCCGCGAACAGCGACGTGAGCGAGGAGATGTTCGTCGAGATCGTCTGTACGTTCGCCGTGATGGCGTCGACCCGGTCGAGCTCCTTGTTCACATGGCTGAGCGCCTGGTTCACCTCGTCCACGGTCGCGCCCGCCTGCCGCACACGCGCGGTGCCCTCGTCGATGGCCAGCCCGGTCTGGCGGACCCGGGCCGCCGCCTCGTCGAAGATCTTCCCGAGCTTGAACAACACGTAGCAGCCGAACAGGACGAGCACGGAGAACGCCCCCGCCGCGATCAGTCCCGCGATCGCACCACCGGACATGTGTGCCCTGCCTCCGCTGTCAGGGGCCGTGACCCGGCCACACTTTCGTGACAAGCCTTACCTTCGTGACAAGCCTTACCTTCGTGACAAACTGCGTGACCGAGCTCCGGGATTTCCGCGACCAGGCCCTCGCACCGGCGCCGCGACGGTGGCCTCCCCGACGGGCCGATGACGCGGATCACGTTTCTCCCGCGCCGCCGGGCCCGGGTCCTGGAACGCCGCGGGAGAGCACCCACGGCCCCCCGGACAACGGTCGACGGAGCGTCGAACTCGACGTTCCTGGAGTGACCCTACCGAGCGCGACCGGCTTCGTGGTCACTCGCCTCTGATGGCTCGTCCACATCTGCCCCGGTCCCAGCAGCCGCCCCGGTCCCAGCGGCCCCGGCGGCTGCGCTGCCGGGCGCGGCGGCTGCGCTGCCGGGCGCGGCGGCTGCGCTGCCGGGCGCGGCGGCGGTGGCGGACGTGCTTGCGGACGTGCTTGCGGATGCGGGGGCGGGGCTGCCGGGCACGGGGCCGGCGGTGGTGGAGCCGCGAAGGGCCTCGCGCAGGAACGCCAGCCGCTGTCCGGCCCGCTGCTCGAACCCGTGCCCGCTCGGCTGGTAGTAGCTCGCCCCCACCAGCGGGCCGGGGGCATACTGCTGGCCCACGACCCCGCCCGGATGGTCGTGGGGGTACCGGTAGCCGTCGCCGTGGCCCAGCCGGCCCGCCCCCGGGTAGTGCGCGTCCCGCAGGTGGGGCGGGACCGGGCCGGCACGCCCGGCGCGGACGTCGGCGACGGCCGCGTCGACCGCCCGGATGACCGCGTTGGACTTCGGCGCCAGCGCGAGATGGATCACAGCCTGCGCGAGCGCGAGCCGGGCCTCGGGCA
>NZ_CEVIVC010000004.1:45024-45832 GCF_982290645.1 Protofrankia sp. CiP1_Cm_nod4 | reverse complement strand
GGCCCGTCACCACCGCCGGTGCCCGTCGCCGCGGCGGCCGGCCCCGTGTCCGCGCTCGCCGCGGCGGCGAGGGCGGCGTCACCGGCGGCCTGCAGGGCGGTCAGGACGCGGCGGGCGTCCCCGCCGGCCAGGCGCAGCAGATGGGTGACCGCGTCCGCGTCCATCGTCAGCCGGCCGCCGTACCCCCGCCGGTCGTCGAGCGCCCGCTGGACCAGGACACGCAGGTCATCCTCGGTGAGCGGCTCCAGGGTGAGCAGCAGCGAGCGGGACAGCAGCGGCGCCACCACCGAGAAGAACGGGTTCTCGGTGGTGGCGGCGACCAGGGTGACCAGCCCGTTCTCCACCGCCGGCAGCAGCGCGTCCTGCTGGGTCCTGGTGAAGCGGTGCACCTCGTCGATGAACAGGACCGTGCGGACGCCGGACACCGCGAGCGTGTCCCGCGCCTGGTCGATCACCGCCCGTACGTCCTTGACACCGGCGGTGACCGCGGACAGCTCCCGGAACCGGCGTCCGCCGGAGCCGGAGATGATGTGTGCGAGCGTCGTCTTGCCGCTGCCCGGCGGCCCCCAGAGCAGGACCGAGGTGGTGCCGCCGCCTTCCACCAGGCGCCGCAGCGGGCTGCCCGCGCCGAGCAGGTGACGCTGCCCGACGAGTTCGTCGAGGGTACGGGGGCGCAGCCGGGCCGCGAGAGGACCCGACGTCGCCAGGGTCTGCTCGAGCCCGGCGTCGAACAGGCTCACCCACCTACCGTATGACGGCCCTGTCATCCGACGGCCGGCGACCGTACCCGCCGCACGGCGGGCCAACC
>NZ_CEVIVC010000004.1:40599-44921 GCF_982290645.1 Protofrankia sp. CiP1_Cm_nod4 | reverse complement strand
GGCCGTGCGCCGGCACGGGCGTGGGCCAGCCGGCGGCGGCACGGCCGACCGTGTGGTGGCGGACGAGGCCGGCGAGCTCCGGGGCGAACGAGAAGATCACCTGCCGTACCCGGTCGACGGCGAACGGCGCGAGCTCGTCGTATACCTCCGCGAAGACAGCGTGCGCCCGCGCCCGCGGCCACTGGGGCGGCAGCAGCTTCAGCGGCAGGTCCGGGTCGAGGCCGGGGAAGCGCCGCCAGGCGTCCAGGAGCGCGGTCCGGGCCACCAGCGCCTCCGCCGGGTCCACGTCGGCGGCCCGGATCCGTCCGAGCAGGGGGGTGTGGGTGCCGATGAAGTCCTCGTAACGGGCGCGCAGCTCGGTCAGGTCCCACGCCTCGATCGGACGTCTGGGGCTGGCCGCCACGGCCATCGCGCTCATCCCGGCTGTCCCGGCCGTCCTGACCGCCCCGGTCGCCCCGGCCGCGTCGATCGCCTCGGCCGCGTCGATCGCCTCGGCCGCCGTCAGGACCGTCGCGTTGGGCACGCCGAGCTCGGCGAACATCCGGATGGCCGCCTCCGTCTCCTGCCGGGGGGAGACCCACATGCCGTCGTAGAGCGGCGCGAAGCCCAGCCAGCGCAGCCTGTTGCGAACGGTATGGCGGATGTCACGCTGCTCCTCCGGCAGCGAGAAGGCGGCGACGACCCACCGGCCGTCCCACCCGGCGCCGGCCTGCCCGAACGACAGGACGCGCACGGCGCTGTCCTGCAGCGCCTCGGCCGCCTGGCCGGTCAGGCCGTAGTAGGTGTTGCGGCCGACCCGGGAGGACGCCAGCAGCCCACGGCGCGCGAGCCGGCTGAGCGCCGCGCGCGCGCCGACCGTCGAGATATCGAAGTCCGCCAGCAGGCGCACCAGCGCCGCGGACGGGATGTGCTCCTCGCGCCCGTGCCAGTAGTCGCCGAGCAGGGTCATGAGCAGACGTTGCGGCTGGGCGCCGAGCCGGAAGCGCGGAAGATCGGCTCTGGGCGAATGGCCCCGGGTGACAACGGGTCCGGTGATTACCACGGAAGACGATATTACGAGCCGATACATCCGGAGCCGCCATGCGCCGGTATGTCGGACCGGCAGGCCAGACAGGCCCCGAACCCGTCGGGCGGCCGGGCAGGGCGGGAAGACCAGGCGGGAAAGTGGCTGGCGTCTCGTCACGGCTCCCCGCGGCCGCGGGTCGCCGACCCCCGCGGCACCCGCCCACGCGGGCTGAGCCGGGACCACTGGCGCGCCCAGCCGTCAAGGGGCTCGAGCGCGCCCTGCAGGCGCCGCCCGTGGGCACTCAGCCGGTAGTCACCGGCCTCGTCCACCTCGATGATCCCGGCCTCCCGCAGCTCGCGCAGCCGCTGGGACAGGTGCGGCTCGGTGGCGTCCAGCCGCGTCACAAGGGAGCGGAACGCCGCCGGCCCGTCCCGCAGGGCCCAGAACACCGGCAGCGCGTGCCGCCTGCCCAGCAGGCCGATCACCTCGGCCAGCGCGGCCACGCCCTGGGATCCCGCGTCCGCTCGCGCACCGTCACGTGCCATACCACCCGCCGCCATGGACATCATCACATATTGCTACTCAACGTGACGTATGACATCACATGTTGCATGACGCATCGTCACATAGAAAATCACACATTGTGATTATGCATGTCACATACTGTCATATGGTGCGCCGCATGCTGTCACGCGCCATGTCGCGCACCGTCACGGGTCATCGCCAGCGCCAGCCGCTCCCCCGGGCCCGCTCCGCACGCGTACACCGCCCGGACGGAACGCGCCCGCCCCGGCAGGCCCATCCAGGCACGGCAGGCCGCCCGCGATGCCGCCCGCGCGCGACATGCCGCCCGCGCGTCCGCGGCCAGGACGGACCTGGCTGGGACAGCCACCGCCCGTGGCGGCCGGTCCGGCATCCGCCTGCCTGCCCGGGGACGAGCTGGCGCCAGGCCCGACGGGCGTCCGGTCGCGTGGGCGGGTCAGGGCGTACGGATCGCCCCGGAACCGTTCGGGCTGTGCGCCCCGGCCGCGCTGGCGAAGGTGCCGGCGGCCGGCGCCGCCCGCTCGCCCCGGCCGGTGACGCTCCCGAGCGTCCGGCGAGCCCGCTCCAGCAGGCTGCCCGCCTGCGCCGAGACGACCCCGGCCGCGCTCTGCACCTCCGGGCGCTCCCGGACCGCGCGCGCCTGACGCATGATCGCGTCGTAGTGCTCCCGGCCCGCGCGGGCCCCCAGCACGTAGCCGAGCCCGAAACCGACGATGAAACCGGGTCTGACGTGCATGCTGCCTCCCGCTCGGTGTCACTGTGCACTCTTGCCGGCCTTCGCGGACACATGAACGCTCATGGCCGCCCACACCCGCGCCCGATCGTCATCCCACACCCGGCGGCCGCCGTCACCGGACAACGACGGGCAGGCGCCCGCAACCATGACCATCCTGCCCGAGCGGCCGCGCGCCGACGGTCAACCAGCCGACCGACCCGTGTTTCCTACCCCCTCGAACCATCCGCGCGAACCTCAGGTAACCTTGCCCAGTCAGATGCTCCCGGCGCTATCGTCTGGAGCATCGCGGTCCCGCGTAGCTCAATTGGCAGAGCGTCCGGCTGTTAACCGGCAGGTTACAGGTTCGAGTCCTGTCGCGGGAGCATAGGCCCAGGTCAGAGGCTTGAAACCTTAAGTGATCATCTTAACGGTGACACTTTGGCCGCCAGCCCTACCCCATCCGACCATCGAAGATCGATGATCTTCGCTTGCCTCACGATCCGATCAGCAGGGCTTCGCACCGCCCAAGGCGCCACCCCACTCGAGTGACGTGGATCACAGAGCCATTCGCGGCAGGCGATCTTAACTTCTGGTCCGCGGATCCTCAGGCGATCGAGGAGGGTGCCAAGCGCCCACATGATGGCGAGGGCGGTGAGACTCGCCGCGAGCCTCACCGCCCCGGCTGTCAGGACTCATGGAACCCCGTGTTCGCGGCGATGACGCATCCGACCAGGGCGGCACTTTGGACAGGCGCACAAACGTGCGACGTGTCCGACATACGCATCCTGGACGATGCGCACATCGCGCGGTTCGCCCACCCAGCCCGTGGTGTGCGGCCGGCGGAAAGGAAGGACCATCGGATCCTGATATCCGGCGGACGCGCACAGCAGCGACGCCGGTGGGGCCACCGGCGATTCCGTGGAATGTCGACGGCACCCTGCTGTCGCCGGCGGGCCATCTTGCCCGCGATGTTTTGGACCCGGCGGGCCATATTGCCCGTAATATTTTGGACGCTGTCGAACTCGACGAAAGAACGGGCCCTGAAATCGCGTGTCCGCTGGTGGGATCTGCCAGCGGAAAACCTGCCCGGCGAGGATCCGGCCGAGGCGGTGGCCGTGTCCGTCGGCCGTGTCCGTCGAATGCCGCCGACCGAACTTCCACGGCATGTGGGCGTCGCGCGGTGGCCAGGGCGGGCGTGGTCAGACGTCGAGGACGAGTCGTGCGCCGCGTGCGCGGGAGCAGCACACCATCATCACGGTGTTGGCGGTGCGCTCCTCCTCGGTCAGGAGCGAGTCCCGGTGGTCGACCGTGCCCTCCAGCACCTTGGTTTCGCAGGTGCCGCACACGCCCTCGCCGCATGAGGTGGCGATGTGGATGCCCTGGTCGGCGAGCGCGTCCAACACGGAAACGCCAGGGGGAACGATCACGGTGACACCGGAGCGCTCGGCCACGACCTCGAAGGGCCGGTCGCCCGTGTCGTCGGCCTCGACCGGAGCGAAGCGCTCGACGTGCAGTGTCCCGGGTGGCCAGGAACGGCACGCCCGGTCGACCTCCCTGAGCAGCGGTTCTGGTCCGCAGCAGTAGACCGCGGTCCCGATCCGCGGTTGGCCCAGCGCCGCCGGGATGTCGATGAGCCCGGTCTCGTCCTGGGGTGCGATGCTCACGCGCTCACCCCTGCCCTCGAGCTCGCGCAGAAAGGCCATCGACTCGCGGGACCTGCCGCCGTAGGTCAGCCGCCAGTTCTGGTTCTCCCGGCGCTCCAGCTCCCGGACCATGGCGATGATCGGCGTGATCCCGATGCCGCCGGCTATGAGGACGTACCGTTGCGCGGCCGCGAGTGGAAACCTGTTTCGCGGGCCCCGGACCTGAATCACGTCGCCTTCGCGGATGTTGTCGTGGATCCAGGCCGATCCGCCACGGCCGTCGGGCGCGTTGAGCACCGCGATGCTCCAGGCCCCGTCACTGCCGCACAGGGAGTACTGGCGTGCGCGTCCCTCGGGCAGCAGCAGATCGATGTGTGCGCCGGCCTGCCAGCCGGGGAGGGCGGCGCCGGAGGGG
>NZ_CEVIVC010000004.1:39570-40070 GCF_982290645.1 Protofrankia sp. CiP1_Cm_nod4 | reverse complement strand
AGACCCGGCGGGCACGGCAGGCAGAACCTCGTCGCGCAGCTCACGGCGAAGCCCCTCGAGCAGCTCGCCGGGGGTTGGTCTCAGCATGGCGTCTCCAACGGCCTGCTGGCGCTGATCCACTCCAGGCACGCCTGGATGGAGGGGATCACGGTTCGGGCCCGGTCGATCAGCCGTAGGTTGTGGCTACGGCCGTCGATGACCGCACGGGCCGCCTGCAGGCTGATCGTGGCGTACTTGACCTCGCAGAAGACGCGGTTCCAGCGCAGTGCCGCTCCGGTGACAGGTACGCCTCCGGCCGCTTCGTACGCCGCGACGAACTCCTCGAGCGGCACGAACCGCTCCGGGCTCCACAGGGCGTGGTACGCCCACGCGATGTCCTCGACCGGGTCGCCGACGTGCGCCATCTCCCAGTCCAGCAGACCGACGATGCGGCCGCCTTCGTAGAGGACGTTGCCCGGCCGGAAGTCACCATGCACGAGCGCTGGTCGCGCGGGTGGGGT
>NZ_CEVIVC010000004.1:39045-39545 GCF_982290645.1 Protofrankia sp. CiP1_Cm_nod4 | reverse complement strand
GGACCCGGCGGGCACGGCGGGCAGAACCTCGTCGCGCAGCTCACGGCGAAGCCCCTCGAGCAGCTCGCCGGGGGTTGGCCTCAGCATGACGTCTCCCGTGGCCTGCTGGCTTCGATCCACTCCAGGCACGCCTGGATGGAGGGGATCACGGTTCGGGCCCGGTCGATCAGCCGTAGGTTGTGGCTGCGGCCGTCGATGACCGCACGGGCCGCCTGCAGGCTGATCGTGGCGTACTTGACCTCGCAGAAGACACGGTTCCAGCGCAATGCCGCTCCGGTGACAGGTACGCCTCCGGCCGCTTCGTACGCCGCGACGAACTCCTCGAGCGGCACGAACCGCTCCGGGCTCCACAGGGCGTGGTACGCCCACGCGATGTCCTCGACCGGGTCGCCGACGTGCGCCATCTCCCAGTCCAGCAGACCGACGATGCGGCCGCCTTCGTAGAGGACGTTGCCCGGACGGAAGTCACCATGCACGAGCGCTGGTCGCGCGGGTGGGGC
>NZ_CEVIVC010000004.1:28589-38916 GCF_982290645.1 Protofrankia sp. CiP1_Cm_nod4 | reverse complement strand
GGCGTTGTCGTCAAGCCAGTCGTACAGCCAGGACAGCGCCGGGTACGGCTCAGGGCGGCAGTCCTCGAACCGTGCGCGCCAGTAGGCCAGCTGCGGTTCACCGGTTCCCGCGGCCGGTGTGACGGCATGTAGCTCGGCTGCCGCCCGGGCCAGGTCCAGGGTTCGCGCACGGCCCAGCTCGGTGTCGGCCGAGAGGTACTCCACCGCGTCCGCTCGGCCCGGCAGCCGCTGGAGGAGCACCGCGGGCGCCCCGAACAGATGCCCGTCCGGGTCGTGCGCCCACACTTTCGGCGCCCGTACGCCACGTTCGGCCAGCCCGTCCAGTGCCGCGAACTCGTGTGCCGGGTCGGTCTGTACCTGCGAGCCGGGGGCACGGATGAGCAGGATCAACGGCTCCTCGTGTCTGCTCGCGTGCGTGTCCCGGCCCGAGGCCCAGCGGGCGTCGCAGGCCCACGCGACGCGAGCGTTCCCGCCGAAGACCCGCGCTGGCTGCGAGACAGCCACCTCCTCGGCCTCCGGCAGCCGCAGACGTAGCAGTTCCCGCACGCGAGCGGCCAGCTGGGCCGGTGCGTGCGCAGGAAGGGCGGGCCGGGTCATCGGACGCCGGCTGCGACCCGCAGGGTCTCGCCGGTGATGGCGTCGGACTGGGGCTCGAGGAAGAACGCGATGCCTTCGCCGAGGTCCTCCGGGGTGGGCACGTCACCGAGCGCCGTGTACCCGAGGTGCCGGTGCAGGTATCCGTCGTCGATCCACTGGCGTACCCGGTCGCTGAGGACCAGCCCCGGGGCGACGCAGTTGGCCCGAATCCCCTGACGGCCCAGCTGCACGCTGACGCTCTGGGTGAACGCGACCACCGCGGCCTTGGCCGAGTTGTAGGCGGCGTTACCGAGTTCGAGACGGTTGGCGAAGGCCGCCAGCGAAGCCACGTTGACGATCTTTCCGTAGCCCTGTGCGACGAAGTGCTTCTCCAGCGCGCGGCACATCAGGAAGGCGCTGTTCACGTTGAGCGCGTACATCTGCACCCAGCTGTCCAGCGAGATGGACTCCAGTGGCACATCGTAGACGTCGCGGTTGATGTTGACCATCCCGCCGGCGACGTTCGCCACGCCCTGCACCGAGCCGAACTCCGTCACCGCGAAGTCGACCGCCTGTCGCACGCCCGCCTCCGAGGTCACGTCGGCCTTGATCGTCCGCAGGGTTCCGGGCAGCTCGCGCGTGGACTCGGCCGTGCCGTTGAGCCGACGCGAGCTCAGGTCGACCGCGACGACGTTCGACCCCACCCGCAGCAGCCTGGCGGCGGCGGCGCCGCCGATGCCGCCGCCGGCGCCCGTGACGATGTAGGTGCGTTCGTCGAGAGGCAGGGTCGGCCGCCGCGGGGGGGCCACCGCTGTGCTGGGCATGTCAGGCTCGCCTTCAGATGTAGGAACGCTGGACGAAGTCCGGTGCGCGCTTCTCACGCAGAGCGGCCAGGCCTTCGGACGCCTCGGGTCCGGTGAAGCCCAGGATGCCGAACGCCAGGGAGGCCTCGAACGAGGGCCACGCGGCACGAACCCAGTTGTTGAGCGACTGTTTGGTCCAGCGGATCGCGCTCGGTGCCCCGTGCGCGAGCCGGGACGCGATGTGCAGGGCATGCTCGTCGACCACGGCGTCGTCGACACAGAACGTCACGAGCCCGATGCGCTCGGCTTCCTCGCCCGTGATGGCGTCGCTGGTCATCAGGTAGTACTTCGCCTTGGACAGCCCGCACAGCAGCGGCCATATCGCGACCGCGTGGTCGTCGGCGGCCACGCCCAGGGTGGTGTGCCCGTCCACGAGCTTGGCGGTGCGGCCGGCGACGCTCACGTCCGCCAGCAGCGCGGTGGCCAGCCCGCCGCCGGCCGCCGCTCCGCTGATCGCGGACACGATGGGCTTGCCGCAGTCGAGCATGTTCCGCACCAGGGCACGGCCTTCCTTCCACATCTGGCAGCGGAAGTCGTAGTCGTCGATGATGCGCTGCACCATGTCGAAGTCACCGCCGGCGCTGTATGCCCGTCCCCTGCCGGCGAGGACCACCGCGGACACCTCGGTGTCCTCGTCGATCAGGCGCCAGATCGCGCCCAGGTCCCGGTGCATCTGGAAGTCGAGGGCGTTCATCCGGCCGCGGCTGAGGGTCACCCGCAGGACGTGCGGCTCGGGCCAGTCGAGTTCCAGGCTCTCGTAGCCGGGGTAGCGGATGTCGGTCACAGCCCGGCCCCCGATCCGAACTCCCTGCGCAGCTCGGCCTTCGCGACCTTGCCGTAGACCGCGCGCGGCAGCTCCTCGCGGACCAGGACGTGGCTGGCGCGCTGGTACTTGGCCAGGCGCTCGTTGGCCCACTGCCGAAGCCCCTCCGGGTCGATCTCCGCGCCGGGGCGTGGGATGACGACCACCAGGGGCGTCTCGCCCCACTTCGGGTGCGGCACGCCGACGGCCGCGGCCTCGCTGACGTCCGGATGGCGCATGAAGACCTGCTCGACGTCCACGGCGAAGATGTTGATACCGCCAGATTTGATCATATCCTTGAGCCGGCCCGAGACATACAGGAAACCGTCCTTGTCCAGATGGCCGATATCCCCGGTCCGCATGAAGCCGCGACCGTCCGGGGCGGCCCAGGTCGCCTCCTCGGTCAGTCCGGGATTCTTGTAGTAGCCGTTCATCATCCCGATCGCATGCACCACGATTTCACCGCTCTCACCCGGGGGGAGTTCCGCGCCGGTATTGTCGATGATGCGGATGTCCTCCAGCATCAGGGGTTTTCCGACCGACGTGCGTTTGCCGCGGACGGCGTCCGCCGGCAGCCGCAGGGTCGCGAATCCCTCCGAGAATCCGTACACCTCGTGGATACCGGCGTTCGGGAAGGCGTCCTCCAGCGCGTGGTACGTCTTCTCGGCGATCGGCTGACCGGATGTGACGATGCAGCGCAGGCTGCTCACGTCATGGCCGCGCAGCCCGGGGTGCTCGAGGACGGCGATCCACTGGGTGGGGACCAGGAAGGCGTGGGTGGCCCGCTCGCGCTCCACGGCTGCCAGGAACGCCGCGGCGGTGAACCTGCGCAGGATGACGACCGTCCCGCCCCGGTACATCGTCGGGATCATCGTGATCCAGGTCCCGGACGCGTACGGGGGCGTGCCGAGGACGGCGACCGAGTAGCGGTCGACCTTCAGCCCCATCGCGAAGCCGTACGGGTACATCATGCGGCTGACGTGGGTGTGCTCGATGCCCTTCGGGTGCCCGGTGGTCCCCGAGGTGTAGAGGATGGTGATGACGTCGAACGGTTCGATCCTCACTCCGCACGGCGTGACCGGGGACTCGGCCAGCAGCTCCGGAACCGACCGCCAGTGGTCGTGGGCTGCGCCGAACGTGAGCCAGCGGGAGCCGCCGATCAGCGGCAGCCGCGCGCGGATGGAGTCGATGACCGGCTCGGTCTCCGGATCGGCGATCAGGACGACCGCGTCGGAGTCCGCCGCAAGGCGAACCAGTGACTCTCCGTCGAGCATGACATTCAGTGGCACCGTCACGCAGCCGGCCTTCGCGCTTCCCCAGAACGCGACGAACGCGTTCAGCGACGCGGGCATGAACAGCGCGACCTTGTCACCCTTGCCGAGGCCCTCGGCCCGCAGCAGGTTGGCTAACTGGTTCGTCCGCTCGTCAAGCTCACGCCACGTGAGCCGTTCTTCCTCGAATACGGCGGCCACCGTATCCCCGCTGACTCGCGCATTGTGCGCGATCACGTCCGGACACATCAACGAGAAGTCGTACTTCAGGCTCACGGGCGATCTCCTGATCTCTTCATCCGTCCGACCGCATGCTCGGTGAGAACGCACGGTAGCGACGGACGGAAGCCGTGACGAGGGCCACGCTGTCGAGGCCCCTGTTCCGGGTCACAAAGCTCCGAGTCACAAAGCCCCGGGTCACAGGGCCGTCGGTCACCACAGGGCCCAGCCGGGCCGGCCCTCGCGGCAGGCCTCGTACGCGTCCGGCTCGACCGGTTGCAGGATGCCCGTCGTCGCCCTCGTACCGTCGACGACGCTGCAGTGGTGCTCGTCCAGCCCCCGCAGCGTGCGGCGGACGTGCGGGTCGTTCACGTCGAACCGGTCCCATTCGGTCCGTTCCGGCCCCCCGTACTCGCCGGGATGCAGCCCCGCCCCGGGAGTGCCGCCGTAGAAGCCGCAGCACATGAAGGCGGTCTGGTTGCCCAGCCGCTCGAGGCGTAGGGACCGGTGGGTGCCGTCGTCGAGGGCCAGGTCGACGACGCCCGCCAGAAACAGGTGTGTGTCGGGTTCGAAGCGCAGGCGGCGTTCGATCCGGTGCACGCGGCCGCTGCCCGGGCGGGGGTCGTCGAGGCCGTAGAGCAGTTTCCCGCCCCAGAGGCCGACGTCGTGCAGGTCGATCCAGATCCCGCCCTTCCAGCCGGGCCGGTGCGCGCGCCCGCCGTTGAGCGCCGGGCCACCGACGCCCCGGCCGACGCCCCAGTGGCGGTCCCGGGTGCCGTGCGCCTGGCCGGGCGCCCACTCCACCCGAGTGCCACCGATCTGAACCCAGCCGGTGACCTGACCGAAGCTCTCGAATCCGGCGGTCACCTGCCGCTCGCCGGACGGCACCTGCGGCCCCCAGGCGGCGCCGTACGTCGGGCGGCGGGTGTCGGTCCACTCCAGGTCGTAGGAAAAGCCCCACTCCCCCGGCTCGAGGACGTGCCGCCAGCGGTGGAGCCCCGCGAGGATCGTGGGGCGCATCGGGCCCACCGTGAGGTCCGCCGGCTGCGACGACAGCGGACGGAAGGAGCGCACCGAGCGGTGGTCGCCACGGAAGTTGACGATCGCGTACGACTCGACCCGGCCGAGGACCGGGTAACAGCTGCCGCCCACAGCCAGGAGCAGGTCGCCCGTGTCGTCGTGCCACACGTTCCAGTACCGCTCGAAGAACCGCGGGTCGTTCGACGCGCGGGCCGGCGGGTGCGAGACGGGGTACGGAGCCGCGTGGACGAACTCGTCGTCACGCGGGACGAGCGGGGTGTTCACGCGTCCTCGAGCATGACCGGCAGCCGCAGCGGCCCGCGGCTGACCAGCGAGTTCGCCCACGGGATCGTGTCCAGGGGCTCGGCGAGCCGCAGCCGGGGGAACCGCTCCGCCATGTGCCTGAACGCGATCTGCCCTTCCAAGCGGGCCAGCGGCGCGCCGAGGCAGAAGTGCACACCCTTCGAGAAGGCGAGATGCCCGTTCGCCCGGCCCTCGAGAACGATCTCGTCCGGCGACGCGAAGACGGCGGGATCGCGGTTCGCGGCCGCGAGCATCGCGAAGATCCGGTCGCCCTCCCGCAGGCGCTGTCCCCCAAGCTCCGTGTCCGTGGCGAGCAGGCGCCCGGTGGACAGCACCGGCGAGTCGAAGCGGAGGAACTCGTCCACGGCGGGGACGATCAGGCCGTCGACATCGGCCGTCAGCTTGGCGGCGACGTCCGGGTGCTGGTGCAGGGCGATCAGGCCGTTGGTCAGCAGGTGGGCGGTCGTCTCCTGCGCCCCGTTGCCGATCATCATCATGCTCGCGATCAGCTCGTCCTCGGTGAGCGTCTCGCCGTCGACCTCGGTGGTGATCATGCGGGTGAGGGCGTCGTCCCGCGGGTGGGCCCGGCGTTCGTCGATCAGCTCACGGAACAGTTCCGCCATCGAGCAGGCGCCGTGCCGGGCTCTCTCGTACTTGTCGTCGACACCTCGCGAACTGCCGATGAACAGCATCATCTCGTCCGACCACCGCTTGACCTCGGTCAGCCGGTCGCGCGGGACCCCGAGCAGGTCCATGACGACGTAACCCGGCAGGGTAAGAGCGATCTCGGTGAAGAACTCGACCGGCCGGTCCTTCGGCAGGCCGTCGAACAGGTCCGACGTGATCTCGGTGATCGACGCCCGCAGGGACTCCACCATGCGGGGGTTGATGACCGTCGACAGGTAGCGGCGCAGCCGGGTGTGGTTCGGTGGATCCTGGAACACCATCCACAGCGACAACCAGCGCAGCACGTCGGCCGCTGTCGCGCGGTTCTCCTCGGAGAGCCGTTCGTGCACCGGCAGAAGACGATTCGCCGAGAACACCGCCGGCGCCGTGACCACGCTCTGAACACTGGCCCAGTCCACCGCGATCCAGCCCGACAACGGCTCGCACCAATGCACGCCGCCGGCGGTGCGCAGCTCCGCGAATATGGCATACGGATCGCGCAGTTGTATGGGATCAGTGGGATCGTACGCGGTCGGCATCGAACTCTCCAGGTTCTCGGAAAGCACGAGAATGGCACGCCGTCGGTCGGCTGTTCGACGGCCGCGACGTGCACGATCTGGAGCCGCGCACAAATCCCTCGCGCCGACCGACTCCCCCTCGAGTGCGATCCATGTCACAGTGAACCTTTCCCCACAAAGATCAACTACCTGCCGTGACAGCTACCTGCCGTGACAGGCAAGGGAGGAGGCCAGGAGCGCCTTCCCGGCCCCGCGCACCATCGGTCCCGGCCTCTGGAAGATCAGCCTGATCGCCCGGGCCGCCCTCGCGATCCTCCATGTCGAGCACCACCGCACCACCTGGCGACCACCACGGACACCGCCGCCGTCAATTACAAAAAGTAACCAATCATTACAGGGAAGGCTCAGTACCCGCCATGACTCTTTCCATCAGACGCGTCGTGACCGGCGTCGACAGCACGGGAACCTCCATCGCCCATGAGGACGCGCCGCTGCCACCCGTCGAACTGGCGATCATGCCTGGTGTCCAGATGTTCCAGGTGTGGGGAACGGAGGGCCCGCTCAGCAGCCCGCTCAGCGACCCGAAGCCCGACAACGCGGTCTTCTTCCCCGGGCCGGGCGGAACACGTTTCGGACTGTTTCGCCTCCCGCCGGAGGACAGCGCCGAACCAGATGCCGAACCAGGTGCCGAACCACACGAACCCAGCGCGGACGCGGCAACCCTCGAGTCCCAGGTCGCCGAGGCCGAAGCGAAGGTGCCAGGGTTGCTCGGCGTGTTCGAGCCCGACGCTCCGGGAATGCACCGGACCAGGAGCATCGACTACGTCATCGTCATCGAGGGCGACCTCTGGGTGGAACTCGACAACGGGACCGAGATCCACCTCCCCCCGGGCACGTGCGTGGTGCAGAACGGCGCCAGGCACGGGTGGCGCAACCACGGAAAGGTTCCGGCCACGCTCGCCTACGTGATCCTGGACGCCCAGCAGCCCGCCCAGGGCCACTGAAAACCAAGAAAGGACATGGCGTAATGCCTACGCAAACTCTCCCGGAAGTCGATGCCGTCGTCGTCGGCGCGGGCTTCGCCGGGCTCCGCACCATTCACCTGCTGCGGCAGCTCGGCCTGAGCATGCAGGTGTTCGAGGCCGGGGACGACGTCGGAGGCACCTGGTACTGGAACCGCTACCCCGGCGCCCGTACCGACACCGAGAGCTGGGCGTACTGCTTCTCGTTCGACCGTGAGCTGTGGCAGCGGTGGGACTTCCGCGAGCGCTACACCGCTCAGCCCGACGTCCTGGAATACCTGCGGGCGGTCGCGGACAAGCACGACATGCGCCAGCACATCCGCTTCTCCACGCGGGTCGACGGCGCCTACTTCGACGAGGCGGCCAACCGCTGGACGGTGACCACCGAGGACGGTCTGCGGATCAGCAGCCGGTGGCTCATCACAGGCCTGGGCTGGCTGGGCATCGCGTACAAGCCTCCGTTCCCGGGCGCGGACTCCTTCGCGGGCAAGTCGTACGTGACGTCGCAGTGGCCGAAGGAGCCGGTCGACCTCACGGGCAAGCGCGTGGCCGTCATCGGCACCGGCGCGACCGGCATCCAGGTGATCCAGTCGGTCGGGCAGGTCGCGGAGCATCTGACGGTGTTCCAACGCACCCCGAACTACGCGTTACCCGGGCGCAACCACGCGCTGGGCCCGGAGCAGCAGCAGGCGCTGCGACGTGACTTCGAAAACGTCTGGGAGAAGACGTTCAACCACGTGTTCGCCTTCCCGATGGAGCCGGCGAACCGCCTCGGCGCGCAGGTCGACGACGCCGAGCTCGAGCGCGTCCTGGAAGCCGGCTGGGAGGCCGGCGGCTTCCACTACATCTTCGAGACCTTCGACGACATGCTCGTCGACCAGCGGGTCAACGACGCCGCCTCGGAGTTCGTGCGGCGCAGGATCCGCGCGATCGTCAGGGATCCCGCGACCGCCGAGCTGCTGTGCCCGAAGACGCACCCGATCGGCGGGAAGCGTCCTCCGCTGGGCAACTTCTACTACGAGACCTACAACCGGCCCAACGTGACGCTGGTCAGCGTCCGTGACGACCCGATCCGGGAGATCACCCCGACGGGTCTGCGGACGGGGACCGCGGAGTACGAGTTCGATGTGATCATCTACGCGACCGGTTTCGACGCGATCACCGGACCGCTCGCCAGCATGAACGTGCACGGGGCCGGGGACCGGACGATTGCCGAGCAGTGGGCACGGGACGCGAAAGCCCTGCTGGGCATCGCGTCCCCGGGCTTCCCGAATCTTTTCGCGATCCTCGGGCCGCAGGCACCGTTCGCGAGCCATCCACCGGTGATCGAGACGCAGGTCGAACTGATCGGCAAGCTGCTGGCGCACGCGGTCGAGCAGGGCGCCGAGCGGGTGGAGGCCACCGAGGAAGCCGCCCAGGCCTGGTCGGACCAGTGCGACGCGATCCTGAACGCCACCCTCCTGCCGCAGGGCATGGGAGACCGGCCGTGGTTCCTCGGGGCGAACGTGCCCGGCAAGAAGCCCAGCACACTGTGCTATCTCGGCGGCCTGAGCAGCTATCGCGCCACCGTCGACAAGGAGGCCGACGGCGGCTTCCCCGGTTTCACCCTGAGCAGGTCGCCCGTACCGGCATAGCCGCCCGGTAGAGCCGCCCGGTAAAAACCGGTGCCCCGCCCGGGGAGGATTCGGGCGGGGCACCGGTTTTTCATGTTCTGCGCATCGGATGGTGAACGGCGCGGGAACTGCGGACATCCGGCGGGCATCGGCTTCTCACGTTTTGTGCAGCCCGAGCCCCCTGCTGATGATGAGTTTCATCATTTCGCTGGTACCGCCGTAGATTGTCTGTACCCGGGCGTCCGCCCAGGCCCGTCCCACCCGGTATTCCGTGGTGTAGCCGTAGCCCCCGTGCAGTTGCAGGCACCTGTCCACGACATGCTGCTGGGCCTCGGTGGTGTGCAGCTTTATCATGGCGGCCGTGTCGGCACCGAGATTTCCCGCCAGGTGCTCCCGCACCCCCCAGTCGACGAAGACCCGCGCCGCCTTCACCGCGGTGGCCAGCTCCGCGAGCAGGAACGCGCTGTGCTGGAACCGGCCGATCGGCTGGCCGAAGGCGGTCCTCGTCCTGACGTAGTCGAGGGTGTCCGCAAGGACGCCCTCCATTGCCGCGGCCGCCTGCACGGCGATGGTGAGCCGCTCCTGCGCCAGGTTCGCCATCAGGTAGCGCAGCCCCCTGCCCGGCTGCCCGAGCACGTTCGCGTCCGGGACCGCGACGTTGTCGAACGACAGCTCGGCCGTGTCCTGTGCGTGGAGCCCGACCTTGCCGAGGTTGCGGCCGCGCGTGAAGCCCGCCATCCCACGCTCGACGACCAGCAGGCTCAGGCCGCCGCCGCCGCCGTCGCCGTCCGGCTCGGTTCGCGCGACAACGATGACCAGGTCCGCGTGGATGCCGTTGCTGATGAAGGTCTTCGTGCCGTTCAGCAGCCATCCGCCGGGGGTTCGTGCCGCCCTCGTCCGGACGCCCCGCAGATCGCTGCCCGCGCCGGGCTCGGTCATCGCGATCGCGGCCACGAGTTCGCCCGACGTCATGCCCGGCACCCAGCGCACCAGTTGCCCAGGCGTGGCCAGTTCGGCGAAGTACGGTCCGCAGACGTCGTTGTGGACCGTGAATCCCGGCCCGGTGGCGCCGGCGCGGTAAAGCTCGGCGTCGACAACCGTGTTGAATCGATAGTCCGCGCCGCCGCCGCCGTACTCGGCCGGAAGCCCGAGACCCAGCAGCCCGGCCGCGCCGGCCTTACGCCACAGTTCCCGCGGAACGATCCCGTCGCTCTCCCACCGGGCGTGGTGGGGGGTGATCTCCCGGGCCACGAACGTCCGGACCAGTTCGGTGAACGCGGCCAGCTCCGCGTCGTGCTCTCGGACGGGTGCGAAGGTCCCTGTCATGTGGCGCCTCCCAGCGCTGTCCCGGGTGATGCGGCCAGGCAGGTGCGAAGGCCCTTTCAGGTATAACCGGGCCCGCCGTCCACAAGGGCGGGCCCGGTTGGTCCCGCGAACAAACGACGAGAAGGAGG